>CAMWPK010000039.1 GCA_947176115.1 uncultured Clostridia bacterium | reverse complement strand
ATATTATGTATATGTGTCGAATTTTGGAGATTTTCGTCATTTTTTGTCTGGTAAATACAAGATTTTTTTCCTAACGATTCCTTATATGGACTTTTGCGGAAAAAACCTATTTTTCGACTGTAATTTTAAGGAAAAAGCAAAACAAATTCTTATAAATTTACTTTGATTTTTTATAAAAATTCCTTGGCTATTTTTAATTAAATTTTGACGATTTGTCCAAAAAATTGTACTTCTTTCTCTTGAAAATCAATGAGCATATTGATATAATATAGAAAATAAGTTGGAAGGTCAATATGGCAGGAGCTAAGCAAAAGATTAAGATATTAAAATTATATGAGATTCTCTCAAGCGAGAGCGACGAAAATAATCCCCTATCCACCCAATATCTAATCGAAAGACTAAAAGCCGAGGGCATAAACGTAGAGCGTAAGACGCTGTACGACGATATAGCCTTGCTCAATGAGTGCGGTTATGAAATTATGCAAGTGCGTAAAAAACAAAATATGTACTACGTCAGCGACAGAAATTTCGATGTAGCGGAAGTACGTATACTTATTGACGCGGTTGAAGCGTCAAGTTTTATCACGCCAGAAAAGACAAACAGGCTCGTAAACAAAATCGCGTCCCTTGCCGGCTCGCATAAGGGCGAAGTCATAAAAAACAATATAGTAGTTTTTGACACTACCAAGCGCGACAACGAGCAAATATATTACAACGTCTTTAACATCAACGAAGCAATTATAGCCAAGAAAAAGATAAGTTTCAAATACTTCAAGTACAACGCTAAGGGCGAAAAGACGGTTATGCACAACGACAAGCCCTATACCGTCAATCCAATCGCTACTATGGTAAGCAACGACAATTATTACCTCATTTGTTCAAGCGACAAATACAAAGACGTTGCGCACTATCGCATAGACAGAATGGAGAGTGTCAAAATTATGAGAGAGGATTTCACTCTGCCCGACGAGTTGAAGAACTTTGACCCCAGACGCAAGAAAAAACAGCTTTTTTCAATGTATCTCGGTCAGATGCAAAACGTCACCTTTGAGATTGCTCCAGATATAGTCGAAGTTATTTTCGATAAATTCGGCAAAAATACCAAGCTCTCGCCTTACGGCGAAAAATATCGCTTCACGGCGGAAATACAGATAAGCGATTCCTTTTTCGGTTGGTGTATGGGACTTGGCGCGAATATAGAAATATTATCTCCAAGAGAAGTCAAAGCGCAGTATCTGCAAAAACTTCACGCCGTAATATGCGCGTATAAATAAATTTTGTATTAAATTCTAATAGTACTCACTTCGTTTCTGCCGAATCAACTTCGGACTGTTCTTGCTCAGCTTGGCTAATTGACAACTCTAAGTTGTCCTCGGGATACGCCGACAGCATCGGCTCTATACTCTCGTCTTTTTGCCTAGCAAAGTAATTGCGCGTAACGCGCGTAATTGTACCGCCTAAGAACAATAGCGCTACGAGATTGGGTATCGCCATAAGTCCGTTGAAGAGATCTGCCATATCCCATACTAGCGACACGCTAGTCAATGCCCCGACGATTACCAGCGCAACGTATAGCACCTTGAATATCATAGAGTACTTTTTGCCGAAAATAAATTCAAAAGATTTCTCGCCGTAATATGCCCAAGATAGAATCGTGGTAAAGGCAAACAGCGGTAGCATTATGCTAAATACAACTGTTCCGAACTGACCGAAAGATTGCGTAAAAGCCGACTGCGAAAGCATTGCTCCGCTCACGTCCGCGCCCTGCGTATAAACTCCGCTTGTCAAGATTACAAGAGCAGTCAAAGTGCAAATTACTATCGTATCGAGAAATACGCCGAAGATACCCCACAAACCTTGTTGGACAGGCTCTTTTACCGACGACGCGCTGTGAGCAATGACAGAACTGCCCAGTCCCGCTTCATTGGAGAATATACCCCTTGCCAAGCCGTAACGCATAGACCTCATTATCGCATACCCTAGCAAGCCACCGCCCATGGAGCGAAAGCTAAACGCGCTTTTGAAAATCTGCGCAAACGCCGACGGAATTGCTTTGACGTTCATAAATATAATTATCAATGCAAGCAATATGAATCCAAGACACATAAATGGAATTATATATGAAGTAATCTTGCCAATTCTCTTTATACCGCCTATAATAATCAAAGCTATGACTATGGCTACTACTACTCCGCTTACCCATTTGGGTATACTAAAACCTCCATTCAACGTGTCCGCTATGGTATTGATTTGCACCATATTCATTCCAAACGAAGCAAACATACAAAATACCGAAAACAGTATCGCAAGCCATTTCCAGCCCAAGCCTTCGGATATGTAATACATCGGTCCGCCCCTAAACTCGCCGTCTTTGCCCTTTTTGCGATAATAAAGACCAAGCACATTTTCGGCAAAGTTGGTAAACATACCCACAAAAGCGGACAGCCACATCCAAAACACCGCTCCCGGACCGCCGGATAGTATAGCCGTCGCTACGCCCACGATATTGCCTGTACCCACCGTGCCCGCTATAGCCGTAGAAAATGCCTCAAACTGCGAAATGCCATCGCTCTTTTTCTTATTCTTCTTGCCTATCCCCGACAACGTCTTGCCGATAGTATTCTTTACCGCATAGGGAAATTTGGTGATTTGCGTAAAACGGTTGCGTACAGTAAGATAAATACCCACTCCCAATATGAGTATTATCATGGGTATGCCCCAAAGTATATTGTCATTAATGAACACAATTATCTTTTGCAAAACCGCTCTCCATCGTATTAGTATCTTACTACCTTATATTATTCCATAAGAAATCTTTTGGACGCTCTTTATCGGCGATAGCATACAGTATGGATATTATAACATATAATTAACGCAAAAACAATCTTTAATTTTTATATATCAAAATTAGTCAATATGCCTCTAATTGCAAGCGCGTCTTGACAAGACTAACTAAAAAATATATAATAATTATATGATAATATTAGGAGATTAATTATGAAAAAGAACTTCATCGTTTCTATAAGCATTGTCCTTTTGGTAGTAATGACGGCTCTTCTATTTACAGCTTGCACTGACACTCCAAACGCAAAAAAACTCAAAAATAAATTGGAAGATAGAGGTTACTCTGTAGAATATTATATAGCAGATACCTCCAATACGGATGATAAAAACATTCAAGTTCTTCACGCTTGGAAAGAAGAATCTCAAAGCAATGATATGATTGTATATTGGTATATAAGCGAAAACGACGCTAAAGAAGCTTTTGAAGAATACTCTGATATGTTTGCTGATAACGAAGAATTTTTCGTAACGCGTAAGGGCAAAGCCGTGGTTTTGTGCATAGAAGCGCTATTGGATTTAATTTAATCTAAAAAACATCGTAAATTTAGGGTAATCGATTTACGGTGTTTTATATGCGTTAAATTTTTAACGAGCAAGTAGCGCAAATGTGTCGATTAACGTACAACCGACTAGAAATGTGTTTGGATAAATTTTATGAATTTGCACAAATTTTTATTCTATTTTTAACAAAATATTTACAATTCTAATATTCAATGTTACAATTAGATTATCAAAAATATTTAGGAGGCAAATTTTATGAAAAAGAAAGTCGTTCTTTCTGTTGCCGTTGTGCTATTGGTAGTAATGGTAGCAGTTATGTGCGTAGCTTGTACGCCTAGTCAAAAAAGCGTAATCAATAAGTTTAAGAAAAATGAATACACTCTTTTTGCCGGTGACGAAAACTCAGACGTAGTCATACTTACCAAAGCTGAATCTTTGACCAGCATTAAGCAAATCACCATCACTTGGTTCGAAAATGAAGATAAGGCAAAAGAGGCTTACAACAATTCAATCAAACTCCCAGGTTACAGCGAAAAGAATGTCAAGAGAAAAGGCAACGCTGTGGCAGTCGGCGATGAAGATTCAATCAAGTTGTTCTAATCGTAACAAATCATTTTAACGTAAAGGCGTGACTTTAGTCGCGCCTTTGCTTTTCCCCCTTTACATTTTCTTTAATACGTAGTATAATATAAACAATAAAATTTTCGCGAGGTAAAAATGCGCAAGTCAAGCGTAATCATACTGTCTACTCTTTTGATATGTTTTATAATAGTACTTAGCGTTGGGCTTTTCTTTACCTCAACTCCCAGTGAAAGCAAGGTCACCAATAAATATCTAAAGGCCGACTATTCGCACAAGCATTTTAGCGCAGGAAGCAAGTTTTCCATACGCGTCTTTAATAAAGACGGCGTAAGTCTGTTTATTATTTGGTATTCCAACGAAGTTTTGGCGCGAGAAGGCGTGGAAACTCTAAGCAAATATTATAAAGGCGAAAATACTATTATTCTAAAACGAGGCAAAGCAGTCGCATGTGGCAACAAAGACGCTATTAAAATATTTCAATTAGCATAAGGGGAAAATTTATGAAACGAAACGGTATGTGTCCTGCGTGTTATATAAAAATGCTATTGACACCTAGGAAAAAAACGGCAAAGCTAGATATTGGCGAAAAATATGACAATAGCGTTGCGCTTACTCCGCCTATGGGTTGGGCAAGCTGGAACACTTTCAAAAATAATATAGACGAAGACTTGATTTACGATACGGGCAAGGCAATGCTTGAAAAAGGCTTGCTAGACGCAGGATATAAGTTTATCAATCTCGACGATAATTGGCATTCCAATCTGCGCGACGAAAATGGGAATCTACAGGGCGACTTGGTGCGTTTTAAGAACGGTATTCCCTCTTTAGTGGCTAAGCTCAACGACTTGGGACTTAAGGTAGGCATATATTCGTCAAACGGTACTCTAACTTGCGAAAACTTACCCGCATCTCTTCACAACGAAGAAAAAGACGCGCTCAACTTTGCTAAGTGGGGAATCGAATACTTTAAGTATGACTTTTGTCACAATGAGCAATACAGTAAATACGCTCCGCTAGTATACGCTTTAGAAATAGTAAAGGTAGGCGAAAAGAAAGGCATTGTCGTAAATTGCAAAGACGCAAAACTTGACGGTCTTGCTAAGTTTATGCCCAACAAAAAACTTGACGGCGGATATTATATCTCCGGACTTGATAAAGCTAGGGGCATAGCGACTTTTGACAGTATAAGCGTAGACGAAGACGGCGAGTACGTGCTTACTGTTTGCGTCAAAAAGAAGGGCTGGTACAACAAGACTCTTGTCGCAAACGTCAACGGAGTAAATTATATTTACGAACTGCCTCACCAAAAATTCTTCAACTTGACTGCTAGATTTCAGCAAATCGTACGTCTTAATAAAGGCGTAAATAGAATACAGCTATCCAATCCCGTGACGTGTCGAGCCGACTCTTCTGCTTTGCAGTATTACAAAATGGGTCAGGCGCTTAAAAAAGCAACTAAGAAAGTCGCTCTCGAGAGTGGCGAAGAGGAAAAACCTATCACTTTCTCAATTTGCGAATGGGGTCTTAACAAACCGTATAAATGGGGTGCGAAAGCCGGCAATCTGTGGCGCACCACTCCCGATATAAATCCAAATTGGCATTGGATAGTAATGCTCTATAAGCATACCGCAAAACTATATAAATACGCGGGCGTAGGAGGATGGAACGATCCCGATATGCTGGAAGTGGGCAACGGCAAACTTACGTATGACCAAAACAAATCTCACTTCAGCGCATGGTGTATGCTCTGCGCTCCTCTGATACTGGGCAACGACTTGAGAAGTATCAAACAAGACGTCTTAGATATAGTGACAAATAAGAATATGATTGCTATCAACCAAGACGAACTCGGCAAACAAGCAAAAGTCATAAAAAGAAGCAACGGCGTAGATATTCTCGCCAAACCGCTATCAGGCGACAGGACGGCAATATGCGTATTCAACAAGCGTAAAGGCAATAAAAAAATCACCGTCGATTTGCAAAAAATCGTGGACGATAAATACGTGGCAATGAATCATAAAAACGAATATAGCCTTACTGAACAATGGACGGGCGAAATCGTGAAAACTAATAGAAAGTTCTCTGCCTCGCTAAATAGTTATGAAAGTAAGGTGTACGTTGTGTAAGATCTCTTGACTACGCTTGAATGACAAAAATATTTTATTATAAATAACTAAAAAGAGTGACCTTTAAGTCACTCTTTTATCTACTCCTATAAAGTCGTATACTACGCTAAATTAATTTTGGAACGCCTGATAAATGGCGTTGATTGCTTTCTCGTAGTCACTCGTAGCAATACCCACAATGATGTTCATTTCGCTTGAGCCTTGGTCTATCATTCTGATGTTGATCTTTTCTTTAGCGAGAGCGCCAATAAGCGTAGACGCGCTACCCGGCTTGAATGACATACCGTGACCTACTGTCGCTACCAAAGATATTCCGCTCTTGATTTCGATATGGTCGGGATTGACTACTTTCTTTATTCTCTCAACTACCACGTCTTCTTTGCCTGCAAGTTCGCTGTCGGCAATGACGATGCTCATAGTATCGATGCCCGTCGGCAAATGCTCGAAAGATATATTGTAATACTCAAGTACTGCAAGAACCTTACGGACAAAGCCAAGCTCGCTGTTCATCATAGACTTTTCAATATATACGATACTATAGCCTTTTTTGCCTGCTATACCTGTGATAACTCTCTTGCCAAGTTCTTCTTCGCTAAGCTCTGCTACTATCATAGTTCCGTCTGCAGTCGGACAGAAAGTATTGCGTATATTGATTGGAATTCTGCTTATTCTTACAGGGAAAATGGATTCGGGATGAAGTACGTTGGCGCCCATATAAGCAAGTTCGCGAAGTTCTTTATACGAGAGCGTTGCGATTGGCTTTGGATTGCTGACTATACGTGGATCTGCCGACATAAAACCGTTGACGTCCGTCCAGTTCTCATATAGGCTTGCGCCTACCGCTCTTGCTATTACCGCGCCTGATACGTCTGAACCGCCTCTGCTAAACGTGCGAACGATACCTGCTTCGTCACCGCCGTAAAATCCCGGGACGACTGCTCTCTCTATGCCTGCAAGCGCGCTCTTTACTTTCTCATTGGTAAGCTCCGCTTCAAAGTCGCCGTTGTCATTGAAGACCATAATATCCTTAGCGTCAACGAAAGCGTATCCCAATACCTTAGCCATAATTACCGCCGAAAGATACTCGCCTCTAGACGCGCAAAACTCTGCGGAATCGTATTTGTACATCTCTTCTTCGACTTTGTCAAGATAGCTGTCTATATCAAGATCTATTGCAAGGTCTTCAACTATACCCTTGAATCTCTCTCTAATCTTTTCAAAAGTGTCTTTGCACTCGCCGTTGATTTGCAAGTCGTGATAACATGCGTACAACATATCCGTGACCTTATGGTCTTGCGAAAATCTCTTGCCCGGGGCTGATACTACGACGTATCTACGCTTTTTATCCTGCTTGATAATCTCGGCTACTTTTGTTATTGACTTGGCGTCTGCCATTGACGTACCGCCGAATTTTGCCACTGTGATTGACATATCTTACCTCTTATAACCTTTTTCTTATCTTGTTATTTTTTATCTCTTATTTTTTATCTCTTATCTCTTATTTCTTATCTAATATTATATATTTTATATACCATATTTTACATTGCCGTCAAGTTTTTGGCAAGCAAATAATCGGCAATTATAAAATTACTCTACATTCAAGATAATATCTCTTGTCCTCAGCGTGTCCCATTGAGAAAGATTTGCGAGGCAATACACCACGTCTGACTACGTAGTCAAAGAGTCCGTCCTTCTCTAAGCAAGGCATAAAGACCGCAACTGCGTTTTTTTCTTTGGCTACGCTAAGCAAATGCTTATCGCCGTGTATATAGTCTATTACCATTTCCTTATGCGTCTTGTTGTATTCGTCCATAAGATGTTGGATATCGGCTATTGCATCGCTTGCATTGGCGGATACTCTCCAAGAGTATTCCTTGTCGCCATAGACGACTTTGACGTCGCTATTCCCGCCTAGTTTGGCAAGTTCGCTTCCCATATAATCCACAAACTCTTCGCCTACGCCAAAGACAGCTCTGTGTATCGGCTCGAACTTCAAGGATTCGTCATGAAGATTTACAAGCTCGCAGAGCGCGTATCTGGCAGGATGAGAATTAAGAGCGTCACCGCTCAACGTCTTTTTGATATTGTTCCAGCACTCTTTTGCAGTAGCAAGCGAATGATTGCCGTCGCCTACCGCAAAAAGTATCGGCTTATCGCTTCCGTACTTCTCCACCAAAGTTTCGCTATCCAAAAGATTGTCAATTGCGTCAATAACAGGCTTGCAATTTTTTATCTTGTATCCTTTGATACTTCCTCCGCCCATGTTGAGAGCAAAGTCGTAGGCTAATTCCAATTCGTTGCGACGCGCATACAACGCCTCTATAATCTTATCCTTTTTATCATCCATAAGCATCATGATATGCGGACTTTCAAGACAAGCGCCCTTACGGACTTCTATTCTTGCGGGAAGCCTCTCGACTACTGTCTTTTCAGTGGCTTTTATAAGCGCGTTGTTTTGCTCGGTATACTCATAATCTTCAAGGTCAATCGCTATGACAAGCCCCAATCTCTGTTGATTGTCGGGAGTTGTTCTCTCTACAAGTATAAAACCTTCAAATTCCTCAAATATATCGCTATGCAAATACTTATGCATATTGTCATTGATAGCCTTTATCCTCTCTTGCTTATTCTCCCCTTCTAAGTAAACTTCAGGGAAAATTATTCTCAGCGTTGACGGCGCTTGCGCGACCAACTTGTCTACTTGCTCCCAATAAGACGGTTGGGACGTAAACTGGTCGCATGCTATGACGCTCCATTTGCTCTTGTCAACGTTGGCTTTTGGCAATAAAATTTTGGGGATTGTAATCGTACTTTTCATATTTTTTCCTTTTTAGTTTTTTCTAAAAACGTGGCTTAAGCGACGCGTATAAGATTGCGTAAGCGATTGACGCATGAACTTAAGCATTTCTCTCTTATTCAGTTCTTCCTAGAAACGAGGCTTGAGTGACGCGTATAAGATTGCGTAAGCGATTTTTGTGATAAGAAGGATACGTATTGTCGGCGTAGCAGAGCTACGTTGGCAATGCGTAGACGATCTTAGCGCATAAATCGGTAGCAAGATTGACGCATGAACTTAAGCAGAGTTTCTCTCAATAAAAATGCCAGACTAATAAATAGTTTGGCATTACGATTTACTATGTTGATATAATACTTAGTTCTTCTTAGTGTCGTGTTTTTTAGCGTGCTTATCGTGTTTCTTTACTACAGACTGCGTACTTATTCTATAAATGACCTTGATTTCTTCAAGCAATTTCTCAGGAGTCATATATCTCTTGATAGTACCGCCTTGTACTACGCTGATAATACCGCTCTCTTCGCTGACGACGATTGCAAATACGTCGCTCTCCTCAGTAATACCTATCGCCGCTCTGTGTCTGGTACCAAGTTCTTTTGCAAGCGTAACTTCTTGCGAAAGAGGTAAGAAACAACCTGCAGAAATAATTCTATTTCCAAGCACTACGACTGCTCCGTCGTGCAAAGGA
The DNA here is from genome assembly GCA_947176115.1 of uncultured Clostridia bacterium. GTDB lineage: Bacteria > Bacillota > Clostridia > Christensenellales > UBA3700 > RACS-045. The sequence continues at coordinate 597 of CAMWPK010000039.1, read as the reverse complement.
CCTTTAGTGCTGAATATACTCTCCAAAAGTCCGCTGGATATAGTAGCGTCCAATGCCGTACCGGTATCAAGAATGTGAGGAGGTATTTCCGTCGGCGCAATGATAATCAAAGCTCCTACGTCGTTCTTTGCCATATTCTGACAAGCCTTGACGATCTCAGTAGCGGAAATCAAAAGCTCTTCGTCCGACGTATTGTAGTTGTACTTGGTCTTTTGACGTCTTGCCAACTTGCTCAAAAAGATCTTGAGGTCTGATCTATAAACGTCTACTATAGCTACTATCCAGAAAAGATTGAAATATCTCAATACGTCAATAGCTATGCTAATCTTATCTTCCGCTAAGTTGATGTTCAAAATATAAAGAGCAAGATAAATTATTGTGTATACGGATATAATTACCGCCAAACGGTAGCTGTTACGTTTTGCAAAAAATACAAACATCATTATGGCAACTGCCAAAGTCACCAAAATGTTAACTATTATCCACGCTACGTCCGACTGGCTTACATTCGTAGCCAATAAAGAATTGAGCAACTTATCTTCCTCCTTTATTTTTCACTATTATTATAATATAATGTTTTTTTGCAAAAATAAAGTG
>CAMWPK010000038.1 GCA_947176115.1 uncultured Clostridia bacterium | reverse complement strand
ATATCAGGCTATGAGAGTTACCGGTTGCGCAGACCCCACTGAAGATATATCTTTGACGTTAAAGGGCAAACTTCCGCAGAGAGTTATTACCAAGACCGCCGCTTCGGGATATTCCAGCTACGGCAACCAAATCGGACTATCTACTGGACTTGTAGCCGAGATGTATCATGAAAATTACAAGGCGAAAAGGCTAGAAACGGGTTACGTAATAGCAGGCGCTCCAAAGGAGAACGTCGTCAGAAGAAAACCTGTAGAGGGAGATATAATAGTACTTCTCGGCGGAGAAACTGGCAGAGACGGTTGCGGTGGAGCTACGGGATCTTCCAAGGCGCATACGGAGAAATCAGTAGAAGTATGCGGAGCAGAAGTGCAAAAGGGTAATCCGCCTACCGAGAGAAAAATACAAAGACTTTTTCGCAACAAGGACGTATCTACGCTTATCGTCAAGTGCAACGACTTTGGCGCAGGCGGTGTCAGCGTAGCTATTGGCGAACTTGCCGACAGCTTGGATATTTTCCTTGACAGAGTGCCAAAGAAGTACGAGGGCTTGAGCGGTACTGAACTTGCTATCTCCGAATCGCAAGAGAGAATGGCAGTCGTACTCGACAAGAAGGACGTAGATAAGTTTATAGAATACGCAAAGACGGAAAACCTAGTGGCTACTCCCGTTGCAGAGGTTACCGACAATGGCAGAATGAGAATGTTCTATGCCGGCAATTGCATAGTAGATTTGAAGAGAGCTTTTCTTGATACCAATGGCGTTAAGCAAATGCAAGACGCTCACGTAGTCGAGAAAGTCACAAATTATATGGATAGTATCAATAAGGATACGCAAAAATTCTTTGACAAAGGGGAGTTTGCTCAAGCTGTCACAAATGAACTTGCAAGACTCAACGTATGTTCTACAAAGGGACTTGGCGAGATGTTTGACGGCACTATCGGCGCGTCAAGCGTGCTTATGCCTTTTGGCGGTAAGTATCAACTTACTCCTGCTATAGCTATGGCTTGCAAACCGCCGGTCAGCGGATACACCGATACGGCTACGGTATCTACGTACGGCTGTTCGCCTCAACTTATGAGCGCGTCACCGTTTACGGGAGCAATATATTCGATATTGACTTCGCTATCAAAGCAAGTTGCTTGCGGTATTAGTATCGACACCGTAAGACTGTCTTTGCAAGAGTTCTTCAAAAAGCTCAATCAAGACAAGGATAGATGGGGACAGCCTTTGTCGGCGCTCCTTGGCGCATTGTACGCGCAGATAGGTTTCGGCGTTGGCGCTATCGGAGGTAAGGATAGTATGAGCGGTACTTTCGAGCATATCGACGTTCCGCCTACGCTTATATCTTTCGCCATGGGTATCGGTAAGGCAAGCAAGATTGTTACTAATACTTTTACCGAGAATATGGGCGCAAAAGATATTTATCACGTGGCAATACCTAAAGATGAGTATTCAATACCTGACTTTGCAAAGACCTTGCAACTCTATGAAGCTATGAACAAAGCCATGGCAAACGGTAAAATCAAGGCTTGCAACGTAGTAGAAGAGGGCGGTGTTATTGCAAGCGTATTCAAGGCTTGTATGGGAAATAAACTTGGTACCAACTGGGACGATATATCTCAGGATATGTTTGCGCCGTCATTCGGCGACTTTGTGATACTTGCCGATGACGTAAGCGATTTGAAGGGCTTTGACGTAGAGAAAGTAGCTACGCTCAACGGCACTTATACTTCAGACCTTTGCGGAAAAGAACTCAAGATGAACGATGCCGTATGCGCTTTTGAAAGAACGCTTGATAAGGTATTCCCGACAACGGCGCCTGCTAACGGCGAAGTTAAGAACCTTATTTGTTGCGCAAGAAAGGTAGACAAGGCTCCGAGAAATATCGTTCAGCCTAGAGTATTTATTCCGGTATTCCCAGGTACTAATTGCGAGTACGATACTGCTAGAGCATTTGAAAGAGCAGGCGCAAAAGCCAATATACTTATTATCAAGAACCAAACGTCAAAGGATATAGAAGAGTCTGCCGAGGCTATTGTCAAAGCATTGCAAGAAGCTCAAATACTTGCATTCCCCGGCGGTTTCAGCGGTGGCGACGAGCCTGACGGTAGCGGTAAGTTTATAGCTACTACGTTTAGAAATCCGCGTATTGCCGAGCAAGTAATGAAGTTGCTCTACGAAAGAGACGGCTTGGCTTTGGGTATCTGCAATGGCTTCCAAGCTCTAGTCAAACTCGGACTTGTGCCTTACGGCGATATAAGAGAGCAAAAGAGCGAAGCGCCGACTTTGACTTTCAACAACATCTCTAGACACGTATCAACAATCGTCAACGTGCGCGTGGCTACCAACAAGTCGCCATGGCTCAGCGGAGTAAAAGTCGATGACGTATTTGCAGTGCCTGTCAGCCACGGCGAGGGTAGATTCGTAGCAAGCGCGGAAGAACTTGATAAGATTATCAAGGGCGGTCAAGTAGCAACGCAATACGTTGATATGACGGGCAACGCTACTATGACTTCGCCTTTCAACCCCAACGGCAGTATGTACGCAATCGAGGGTATAATTTCTCCGGACGGCAGAGTACTCGGCAAAATGGGTCACGCAGAGAGAATAGACGCCAATCTATATAAGAACGTAGAAGGCAATTACGATATGAAACTCTTTGAGAGCGGAGTTAAGTATTTTAAGTAAGTCGTCTACGACTTACTTGAAATACAATGAAATTGCCACTAAAGTGGCAGTGAAATTATTTGCTTCGCAAATAGTGAAAAATGAAATTACGCTTAAGTTGGTACTTAAGCGTAGTTACGGATATTTATTAGACTTTTCACTTGTTCAAAAGTGTTCGTTGCGTCACTCTGAGCGGAGTTGAAGAGTCTTAAATCATAATAAATATTAAGTATATTAAGAGATACTATGTTTTTACCGATAAGCAAAAGCGAAGTAAATGGTCGTCAAGTCGATATCGTCTACGTGATAGGCGAAGCGTACGTTGACCACCCGTCTTTTGGACACGCAATCGTGTCTAGGCTTTTGCAATCTCTCGGCATTGACGTAGCTATTATTCCTCAACCGCAAAGCGATAATGACTTCACCCGCTTTGGACAACCTAGATACGGATTCATGGTGTCAAGCGGAGTAGTAGACAGTATGGTCAACAACTATACGGTCGCAAAGATTAGACGAACTCGCGACGTTTACAGCGAAGGTGGCGACGTAGGCAAACGCCCTGACAGGTGCGTTGACGTGTATTGCAACGCGCTAAAAAGACTTTATCCTAATTCGCCTGTTGTCATTGGCGGAATAGAAGCGTCGCTTCGCAGATTTGCGCATTACGACTATTGGAAAGACGCGGTACTTCCAAGTATTTTGGTATCTTCAAAAGCAGACCTACTTATATACGGTATGGGCGAAAGACCCTTGAAAGAGATATTTTCTATGGTCAAGAAAGGCATACCGCTTGATAAAATCAAGGACGTGAGAGGGACTTGCTATCTGTCGAGTTTCGACAATCTTTCGGCAAAACTTAAAAAGGGTATTGAGGAGCATACCGTAGTATTTTCTCCGTCGTATGAGCAAGTTAAAGTTGATAAGTTGCAGTACGTCAACGCTTTCAATACTCAATATTCCAACAACGACCCATATTATGGCAAAACTCTACTTCAAAAGCACGGCGATAAGTACGTGGTGCAGAATCCAATGCAATATCCTTTGTCTGTAAAGGAAATGGACGAGATTTACGACTTGCCCTACGAGAGGACTTATCACCCAAGTTATACGAGGGGAGTGCCCGCAATCGAAGAGGTCAAGTATTCTTTGACGTCAGTCAGAGGCTGTTTTGGCGCGTGCAATTATTGCGCGATTGCCTTTCATCAAGGGCGTATAGTGCAAAAGCGTAGCAAGGACAATATTGTCAAAGAAGCAATTAGCTTTGTCGCGGACAAGGATTTCAAGGGATATATTCACGACGTCGGCGGACCTACCGCCAACTTCCGTGACCCCGCTTGCGAAAAGCAAAAGACTATGGGCGTATGCAAAGACAGGTCTTGCATAGGTTATAAGCCTTGTCCTGCAATGAAAGTAGACCACAGCGAGTATCTTGACTTGCTCAAGACCTTACGACAGATAGAGGGAATAAAAAAGGTCTTTATTCGCTCAGGTATACGTTTTGACTATCTAATGTATGACAAGAATCCGGAATTTCTATACGAGCTTATTAAGCATCACGTCAGCGGACAACTCAAAGTAGCTCCCGAGCATATATCCGATTCTACTTTGCAGGCTATGAATAAGCCGTCCTTTGACGTATATCTCAAGTTCAAAGAGAAGTACGACGCTATCAATAAGAAACTTGGCAAGAAACAATACCTTGTGCCGTATCTAATATCCTCGCACCCCGGCTGTACGCTCAAAGACGCTATAAGGCTTGCGCAGTATCTCAAGTCGATAGGATATATGCCGGAGCAGGTGCAGGACTTTTATCCTACGCCGTCAACAAAATCTACGTGTATGTACTATACCGGTATCAATCCCGACACAATGCAACCTATATACGTAGCCAAGACCAAAAAGGAAAAGACGTATCAACGCGCTTTGATGCAATACCGTAAGAAGAGCAACTACGACATAATAGTCGAAGCGCTCAAGGAAGCGGGACGGCAAGATCTGATAGGTTTTGGAGAAGAGTGTCTTGTCAAACCTACTAAGGAAGAGGCGATTGCTAAGGCGCGCAAAGAAAATAACAACGCAAGCAATAATAAATACCAACAGCGTAAGAAATCAATTAATAATAATACGCAGAGCAAGCCAAAAACCAAAGGAGCAAAACGCAGATGATAATTACGGGCATCACTATGCAGTCGAAGAATATCGACAGGGTAAATCTCTTCGTAGACGGCTCGTTTTATTCGGGAGTTAGCAGACTTGCGGTATACAATCACAAGTTGGAGATAGGCAAAGAGATAGACAAGGCTACGCTTGACAAGGTTATATTTGACAGCGACAAGGACAAGGCTTTTGATTATGCGCTGACGTATATAAGTAAATACACGCCAACTGCAAAGATTTTGACCAACAAACTCTATGATAAGGGGTATGGAAAAGCCATAGTAGACTATACCGTAGATAAGTGCAAAAATTACGGATATATCAACGACGAGGAATACGCGCGTTCGTACGTTGCGCTCAACTCTAATATAAAGGGCAAGACGCGACTTAAAATGGAACTTCGAAACAAAGGCGTGTCCGAAGATATAATAGAGAATGCGCTGTCGCAAATGCCCAAGGGCAATGCGTGCGAGGAACTCGCCAAAAAGCACAGCAAAAACCAAGATATTCACGACCCCAAATACAGAGCCAAGCTCATTAGATTTTTGCAATACAGGGGCTATGAGTGGGAGGATATATCCCAAGCGCTCGCCGTATTGAAAATCGTTGACGAGGATTGATATGCAAAAAGTTCTTACCACAACTCAAATGGCTTATTGCGACAAAGCCACTATAGACGGCGGAATTGCTTCCGTTGAGCTTATGCGTAGAGTGGCGCAAGGCGTATTTGACGGCAGGGTATGGCAAGGAAGCGTAGCGTTAATTTGCGGAAAGGGCAACAATGGCGGTGACGGTCTGGCGCTTGCGTGTATCATGATAGATCACGGCATATGTCCCTACGTATATCTTTGCTCGGATATGAGTAAGGACGGCAGATATTATTATGATATTTTGCAAGCCAAAGGATATGATAAGGTATATTCTATAGGTGAATGTAATTACGACTTTGATATAATAGTCGATTGTATATTCGGCACAGGTTTTAAGGGTACGCCCAAGCAGGAGTATGCAGATATTATTGATAAAATAAACGCAAGTTCTGCGTATAAGATAAGCGTAGATATTCCTAGCGGACTTGACGGCGACAACGGTAGGTGCGCAACTTGCGTAAAGGCTGACGAAACGATAACAGTACAATATGCTAAGACAGGACTGTATCTCAACGACGGCAAGGATATGACTGGCAAGTTGTCAATAGTTGACGTAAGTATAGGATTGCATACTCATTACGTCAATGCAGTGGACGAGCATGACGTAGCGTTACTTTTTCCAAAACGCAAGTTCAACACGCACAAAGGCACTTTCGGCAAGAGCGGAATTTTGGGCGGATGCGGAAATTATCTAGGAGCAGTAAAACTTGCCAATATGGGACTGAGCGCTTTGCGTAGCGGAGGAGGACTCAACGTAATTCTCACTCCGCAAAGTCAAGTAAATAATATCTTGGGCGCCGTTGTGGAAAGCACGGTGATAGGTTTACCCGACGAGGGCGGATACCTTACTTTTGACAAGTCAGAACTAGACATAGCATTGAAAGGTATAGACTGTCTGGCTATAGGTATGGGTATGGGCAATCGTTATAGTGAAAACGCCAAGATTATAGAGTATATTGTCAATAATTATCCAATAAAGGTCATTATTGACGCCGACGGGCTTAATTCTCTTGCGTCAAATGTTGAAGTGCTCAAATGCGCAAAAGCCGATATAATACTTACGCCACACGTAAAGGAGATGTCAAGACTTTGCAAAAAGAGCGTAGACGAGATACTTGACGATCCGATAGGTATAGCAAAAGCCTTTGCAAAAGAGTATAAAGTCACGCTCTTGCTTAAGGGAGCAAGCAGTGTGATTACTGACGGTGAAGAGGTCTATATTATCACCAACGGCGGACCGGAACTTTCTAAGGGCGGAAGCGGTGATACGTTGAGCGGAGTTATGCTTGGCATGCTCTCGCAAGGTATGCCGACAATCGAGAGCGCATATTCGTCGGCGTATCTGACGGCAAAAGTCGCGAAAGATTTAGTCGAAGAGTATAGCGAGTATGGAGTTTTGCCCAGCGACGTAGCTAGAGCAATATTACTTATCACAAAGAGGTAGCGACCGCATATATGTCATTTCGACTGGAGCGAAGCGTAATGGAGAAATCTCAACCATATGAAAAGGCGCCACTTAGTAAGGGGAGCTGTCGCCGATAGGCAACTGAGTGGATTGAAAACAATAAAAGGAGAACTATTATGAAAGTATTACTTATCAACGGAAGCAACCGCGCCAATGGTTGCACCAACAGAGCGCTTGAAGAAGTGGCAAAAGTACTTGTAGAAAACGGAGTGGAGTATGAGATATTCCAAGTCGGTAGCGCGCCTATAAGAGATTGCATAGGTTGTCTGCAGTGCGCGACAAAACTTAAGAACAACACTTGTATTTTTAATGACGACGTTGTCAACCAGCTTATTGCAAAGGCGAAAGAATGCGACGGATTTGTATTTGGCACGCCCGTATACTATGCGCATCCAAGCGGTAGAATATTATCTTTGTTAGACAGAGTATTTTATGCAGGTAGCCGAGTATTTAGACAGAAGCCTGCGTTTGCCATCGCCAGCGCAAGAAGAGCGGGCACTACGGCGTCATTAGACGTACTCAACAAATATTTTACGATAGCGCAAATGCCTATCGCGTCGTCCAGCTATTGGAATATGGTTCACGGCAATCAGCCTGAACACGTGGAGCAAGACCTAGAGGGCTTGCAAACTATGCGCAATGCCACCCGCAATTTAGTGTGGCTTATGAAGTGCATAGAACTTGGCAAACAAAATGGAATAGAACCACCCAAGAACGAGAGCGGAGTAAGGACTAATTTTATTCGCTAATTGTCAAAAATATCTATTGTGAGGGTCATACTTGACAATTAGTATAAATAAGTTATAATTAAATCAATATGGAGGGAAAGAGTATGATTTACAAAAACGATACGGCAAAAAAGAGAAAACGTCGTATGTTGGCTCTGGATTTGATTATAGGTATAATTCCTATCCTATATGTTCTGATAATGGTAATCATTATGTTTACAGGCAATGATAAGGCGTTGGCGTGTTTTTTGGCGTACGGCGGAATAGCAATGGGCGCCGTATTGATTATTAGCGTAGTCCTTAGAATTATCGATGAGATTTACGTATTCAGATTAGTAGATAAATACGCTGATGAAGACACGGGGGAGAAGATAACTGAGAGTAGCGATACTCCGACTGATTCGCCTGCAAAATAAGTATACGCAAAAGACGTACTCGCTATTGCAAGTACGCCTTTTTTAATAGAATCCTAGACTTATCATAAGCGCTTGATTTATTTTTTGCATTGTATCAAGCGGAACTTCGCCTATCTTGTCTTTAAGTCGCTTTTTATCAAGCGTACGTATTTGTTCGAGTAGTACGACAGAGTCCTTGTTGAGTCCATAGTCGCCCGCAGAAAGTTCTATGTGCGTAGGCAGTTTTGCCTTGTTGATTTGACTTGTAACCGCGGCGGCGATGACAGTAGGGCTGTATTTGTTACCGACGTCGTTTTGCACTACGAGTACCGGTCGTATACCGCCTTGTTCGCTTCCTACGACGGGACTAAGGTCTGCGTAATATAATTCGCCTCTCTTTATCATTGTAATTCTCCACAGCATTAGTCCTAATAAATTATATGCAATTTATTGGCTCAAAGTTATTGTTGACAAGACCTATAAATTTTATTCAACAGGGGAGAACTCATTAATACTAAAAATAATAATATATTTTTAATATTTAGTATTGACCCAAAGACAATTTTATGGTATTATTATAATAATGTGAATTACTATACTCATTTGCATTAGGAAAGGGAAATTATGGCTTCAATTAATGAAAACAAACTTCTTCGTAAGTTCTTCGGCACAGACCCGACGAAAAAAGAAGAAATGCAACCGTCAGAAGTTTTGTCTTATTCCGTAGCAGGTCTTGGACAAAACATTATCTGTCAGCTAGTCACAGCGTTCTTTATTGTATTTATGACAGACGTTGTTGGCGCCAGTTCAATCGCGCTTGCAATTATGTTCTTAGCGGCAAGGCTATTTGACGCATTCAACGATCCTGTTATGGGTACGCTCGTAGACAGAACGCGTAGTAAGTGGGGTAAGATGCGACCGTATCTTTTGTTTTCGCCTATCCCAATTGCGGTTTTGACGGTTTTGCTCTTTACGGTATTCCCAAATTGGCCTGATAAGGCAAAATTTGCATATTCGACTATAATTTATCTCTTATGGGGTATTGCTTATACCTCGGTAGACGTTCCGTATTGGGGACTTGCGTCTTCAATGACTTCGGACACGGATAAGAGAAATACGCTTTTGACTGTTGCCCGTCTGTTCTGTACGATTGGTAGCGGACTTATTTCTATCGTACTTCCGGTACTTACTAATACAAACAAGGACGAACAGCTTTTGCCTGTAACGCAAGAAGCTCTAAAATGGATTTATCCCGTAACGGCATTGGTATTCGTATTAATTTCCGTACCTACTTTTTGGATTGGTTTTAAGAATAGTAAAGAGAGATTTTACGAAGATAAAGAGAAGGCTTCCCTCAAAGAAAATCTTAAACTTCTTGGCAAGAACAAGCCTGTAATTCTCATGATAATTATGGGAGCGCTAGGCGGACTTCGTACGATATATTTGACAACTGCCGTCTATATCGCCAAGTACAACTTCCTCAATCAAGATTTAGCGTCAATGATTTTCTTGTTGGTCGTACCGGGCGGTCTTGCGGCGACTTTGCTTACGCCGATACTTTCTAAGAAGTTTGGTAAGAGAGATATATTGATATGGTCGCACATTATAGGCGGTATACTACTCGTAATATTGTACTTTATAGGATTGAAAGACAGCGGAACCGGTACACCTTCGCAAATTGCATTCTACATAATAATCATTATTGCAGGTATTCCGTCTGGATTTAGCAACATTCTTACATACTCTATGATAGCAGACTCGATTGACTATCTTGAAGATAAGACGGGAAAGAGAGCAGAGGGCATTTGCTTCTCGATGCAGACGCTTATATCCAAGATCGGTATGGCGCTTACCGCATTCGTCACGTTGTTGGTACTCGGTTTGGCAGGATACGACGATGCTAACAAAGTCGTAACCAAGGAAATAGTTGACGCCATGACCGAATCTGAACGCGCTACGTATGACAGCGTTATAGCAAACAACTGGATGGCAACGACGCTTTTGTGCGGACTTTCTATGGCGGCTTGTACGATTCCTCTCTTCTTCTACACGTTTACGGAAAAAAGACAGGTAG
>CAMWPK010000037.1 GCA_947176115.1 uncultured Clostridia bacterium | reverse complement strand
TGATATAATATATATTGAAGCTCCAAAAAAATAATTTGCTTGGAAAAAATGTCTAAAAAGTATTGACATTACAAATAATAGTAGTATAATTAAATTAGCAGTCAAAGGGCGAGAGTGCTAACAAACTTTTGTTTTGACTGCCAAGCGGGTGGAAAATGGACGATAAACTGACCGAGAGAAAGAAAAAAGTTTTGCAAGCGTTGGTGGATAGTTATATCAATTCCGTAGAGCCGATTTCGTCTTCGGATATACAAAAGAAATATTTACCCGGAGTGTCTACGGCGACTATAAGGAGCGAGTTATCGCACCTTGAAGAAATGGGGTATCTTATCCAACCGCACGTCAGCGCAGGAAGAGTTCCGTCTTCAAAGGCGTACAGATATTATGTTGACAACTTTATATTTGACGACGACATAGACTTAGACGCAATGAAAGACTATTTGGCGCGCAAATACGACAACGTCGCCGAGATAGTCAAGAATGGAGCAAAGATTGTAAGCGACGCTACCAATTACACGTCTTTGCTTATGATATCAAGTAGCGATACGCTGACGATAAAGGACGTAAAACTTGTTGATATGTACGACGGTACTGCGCTAGTGCTTATCATCACCGACAGCGGAGTAATAAAGGACAAAGAAATACAGCTTCCCAATAAGGAAGACAACTACGTAGAATCTGCCAATACTATGCTGGGCAAGTGTTTTGCGGGCAAGACGCTTTCGCAGATACTTTCCACTCAAGTGGATATGGACAGCGAACTTAAGGCATTTAAGCAGATATTTGAGAACGTATTCGACTTGCTTAGCGAGTACAAAAAGAGCAGAGAGGGACAACTTTTTGTCGAGGGCGCAGACAAGATATTTGATTATCCCGAGTCAAAGAACTATGACAACGTCAAGAATTTTATGACGATAGTTGGCAAAAAGGATAAACTCAAAGAGCTTATGACCGACGACGGCAACATAGAGTTTTCCATCAAGATAGGCGCAGAGGACGGCGATGGCTTGGATAATATGGCTCTTGTCAGCGCGAAGTATCACGTCAAAGGCAAAGAAGTAGGACAGCTTGGCGTGATAGGTCCGGAGAGAATGGACTATAAAAGAGTGCTTACGGTGTTGAAACATCTTAGCAAACTTATAGATAAATTAGAAGATTAAGAGGAGGAATGACAATTGAAGAATAAAAAGGGTCAAGACGAGGCAATAAAAGAAGAAGAATTGTATGAGTTTAATCCCAACGTGCTACCGGAGGGGCAAAGTAGCGGAGATGCAAAATATGACGAGTTGTTAGCGCAATATATTAGATTGCAAGCCGACTTTGACAATTTTAGAAAACGCAACTCCTCAACCGCAAGTGTAATGTACGCTAGCGGTATCAACGATATTTTAGTTGAGATATTGCCCGTATTGGATTATCTCGATATGGCAATCGAAGCTCAAAAGGACGACGAACAGCGCAAGGGTATCGAACTTGTTAAGAATGCATTCATGGACGTAATAAGAAAGAGAGGCGTTACGGAAATGGGCGCAGTCGGCGAGGAGTTTGACCCCAACGTACATGAAGCCGTATTGACTGTTCCTGCTCAAGACCCTGCAGACGCGGGCAAGGTTGTTGACATAGTCAAAAAAGGCTATGCAAAAGAAGAAAAAATATTAAGACACGCAAAGGTTGTCGTTGCTCAATAAGACAGCGATACTCAAGCGCATGTTTGATAAATAAATAATAAAAAAGAAAACATTTTAGAAGGAGATAAATTTTATGAGTAAAATTATCGGTATTGACCTCGGTACTACCAATTCGTGCGTAGCTATCATGGAAGGTGGCGAGGCAGTCGTTATTCCAAATCCGGAAGGCGCAAGAACTACGCCGTCCGTTGTAGGTTTTACGAAAGACGGAGAGCGTCTTGTAGGCCAAACGGCAAAAAGACAGGCTGTTGCTAATGCAAACAGAACTGTTGCTTCAATCAAAAGACACATGGGCACCGACTATAGAGTAAAAATTGACGACAAGTCATACAGCCCTCAAGAAATAAGCGCAATGGTTTTGACCAAGCTAAAGCAAGACGCCGAAGCGTATATCGGCGAGAAAGTGACCCAAGCCGTAATCACTGTACCGGCATACTTTACCGACTCTCAAAGACAGGCTACCAAGGACGCAGGTAAGATTGCAGGACTTGAAGTCTTGAGAATTATCAACGAGCCTACGGCGGCAGCTCTTGCTTACGGTCTTGACAAGGGCGACAGCAAGGGACAAAAAGTCTTGATCTACGACCTCGGTGGCGGTACGTTCGACGTATCTATACTTGAGATTGAGAGCGGTGTATTTGAAGTACTCGCTACGAGCGGTGACAATATGCTCGGCGGTGACGACTTTGATAAGAAGATAATGGATTATATCGTGAGCGACTTTAAGTCAAAAGAGGGTATCGACCTCACCAAAGACGCCGCTACGATGCACAGAATTAAAGAAGCCGCTGAAAAGGCTAAGATTGAGCTTTCGGGTATGACCAAGGTTACAATCAATATACCTTATATTACTATGGTAGACGGCGTTCCTAAGCACGTGGATATGGAACTCACCAAGGCTAAGTTCGATTCTTTGACGAGCGACCTTGTAGAGAGAACTCTCATTCCGCTCAAGAAAGCGCTTTCCGACGCAGGTTTGACCTCTAAGGACCTTGCAAAGATTATTCTCGTAGGCGGTTCTACAAGAATCCCTGCTGTAGTAGACGCAGTTCGTAAAGTGACCGGCAAAGAGCCGTTCAAGGGCATCAATCCCGACGAGTGCGTTGCGCTTGGCGCGGCTATCCAAGGCGGTGTGCTTGCTGGCGACGTAAAGGACGTAGTTCTTTTGGACGTAACCCCGCTTTCACTTGGTATCGAAACAATGGGCGGAGTATTTACCAAACTTATTGAGCGTAACACCACGATACCTACTTCCAAGTCGCAAGTATTCTCGACCGCAGCCAACAATCAGACGGCAGTTGATATCAGAGTTCTCCAAGGCGAGAGATCTATGGCCAACGACAATAAAGAACTCGGTAGATTCCAGCTTGACGGTATTCCGCCTGCGCCTAGAGGTATTCCTCAAATCGAAGTTAAATTCGATATTGACGCAAACGGTATCGTAAACGTAACCGCAGTAGATAAGGGTACGGGCAAGAAACAATCCGTTACTATCACTTCGTCCACCAACCTTTCTGAGGATCAAATCGATCAAGCTGTAAAAGAAGCTGAGAAGTACGCTGAAGAGGACAAGAAGCGTAAAGACCTCGTTGACGCTAAGAACGACGCCGACCAAATGGTATACGCTACGGAAAAGGCGTTGGAAGAGAGCGCAGACAAGTTGAGCGAAGAAGAGAAAGAAACTTTGAAGACGTCTGTTGAAAAGGCAAAGGCAGAACTTGCAGACGCAAATGACGCAGATACCGTAAGAGCAATAACCGACGAAATGACAAAGACCAACGCTCCTATCTTTACAAGACTTTATCAAATGGCTCAAGAAGAAGCGGCGGCTAAGGGCGACGACAGTCAGAACGGCGACGGCGCAATCGACCCTGACGATATCATTATTGACAACTAATATTAACAACTAATATTCATACTATTGCCACCGACTTCTTTGAAGTCAGTGGCATAGTTGCGAAAAGGAACATATGGCAAAGAAAAACTTATATGAAATATTGGGCGTATCCAAGACTGCAAGTGACGAAGAAATCAAAAAGGCGTATCGCAAACTTGCCATAACTTTGCACCCTGACAGATTTACCAATGCTTCAGAGCCGGAAAAGAAGCAAGCAGAAGAGAAGTTTAAGGAAATCAACAAAGCATACGAAGTGCTTGGCGATAAAGAGAAGAGAGCCAACTACGACAAATACGGCACCGAGGACGGTTCCGCCGGTTTTGCAGGTGGCGCAGGCGGTTTCGAGGGCGCCGGTTTTGGCGGTTTTGAGGACATATTCAACTCTATCTTTGGCGGAGCAAACGGCGGTTTTGGTAGACGTAACCCCAATGAGCCTAAGCAAGGCGACGACATACACGTCAAAATCAACTTGACTTTCGAAGAAGCATACAATGGCGTAACCAAAACTATCAGACTTAATAGAGATGAGCAATGCTCCACTTGTAAAGGTACGGGCGCAAAAGACGCTTCATCCATAAGAGTTTGTCAGTACTGTAAGGGTACGGGTACGGTTCGCAAGACCCAGCAGTCGCTTTTTGGTCAACAAGTCGTACAGACAATGTGTACCAACTGTGGCGGAAAGGGTAAAATCATAAGCGACAAGTGCGTAACCTGTCGCGGTAACGGATACGTACGCAAAGAAGCCAACGTTAAAGTCAACGTTCCCGCAGGCGTGGACAACGGCGTATCAATGACTTTGAGAGGCGAGGGCAACAACGGTACGAACGGCGGAGCAAAAGGTAATCTCGTCATTGCCGTGGGAGTTGCTTCAAGCGATAAGTTTAAGAGAGTGGGCAACGACCTATATATGGATTTGCCGATTGGCTTTTACGACGTCGCCAACGGTTGCGAAATAGCTATCGAAACCATGAAAGGCGAAGCAAAGTGTAAGATTCCTGAAGCAACGCAATCGGGTACAAAGATAAGACTAAAGGGCTATGGAATGAAAGTTTTGCAAAAAGACCTCTACGGAGATTTGTACGTAGTAGTCAAGGTCGAAACTCCAAAGAGCTTGAGTTCTAAACAGCTTAAACTTCTTAAAGCCTTTGAAGACAGTCTATCGGATTCGCAATATCCTCAACTCAAGAAGTGCAAAAAAGGCGGATTCTTTAGTAAATAGTTTGGCTCAAAGGTAGGCGCCGTAATTTTGCACGGCAATAATGCTTCCCATACTTCTTCAAACTCACTTGACGTACATACAGTACGCCTGCGTTCGTTTTCATAGTCTGGAAAACATTCTTGCGCGTGAAAATCTTACGTCGCTCCCTTCTCGCCAAACGAGCTTATGTCATTTGCATATTCGCAAGAGTATCTGATTGCTCGCTATGCTAGTTTTGGTTATTATGGGCGTAGACAAATATAAATGTCATATCGAGCGTAGTCGAGAAATCTCACCGATACTTTTTCACTATTCACTATTCACTATTCACTATTACCTTGAACGTAGGGAGTTCCTTTCTCGCTAAACGAGAGGGGAATTTTTATACGCTGGTTGTTAACGGACAATTTGCGCTGGACAAGAACGCTAACAACAGGCAGAGCAAACCGGCATTGTTGCCGAACAATCCGCTGTTATTGCAATTATTGCATCCGCAGTTGTTACAACCGCAGTCATTACAACTATTGCATCCACAGTTATTATTGCAACCGCATGAATTGTTAAAACTCAAAAGAGCGACCAAAAGTAAAAGACTTGTACAATTATTGTTCATATTACCTCCTTTTTGTCAAAAAGCCTTATCAATCTACAATATGTCTTAAAAATTTATTGTGTTACTAATTTACAATAAAGTTAATAGAATATCTTGATTTCGTATTTTCGCGCCGTTATGTTATTTGACTACCTCTTTGTCATTTCGACTGAGCGTAGCGGAATGGAGAAATCTCTACCTGCAAATTAAAGGAGAACACAACGTATGATATGTCTTACCGTCAGCGAACAGCAAGAGAATTTTGTCAGGGATTGCCTACCGCCCAACGGAGTATTGCGCAATTCTGCCGACTATTTTTATATTTTTTCCGACAGTACGCGTCTTAAGATACTTTGCGCGCTGTGCAGTATGGAGTTATGCGTAGGCGACTTGAGCTATATTCTCGGACTAAACCAGACTACGATTTCGCACCAACTTAAACTGCTTCGCGACAACAAAATCGTAGGGTGTCGCAGATACGGAAAAATAGTTTTTTATCGCATTATCAACGAAAACGTAGAGCGCACTTTGACAATAGGCGTCGAAAACGCTTGCCCTAGCAATTAATGGTTTCAAGTTTTTATTGCAACGACTAATTTTAAGTGATATAATACTACTATGGATAAAATAAGACAAAAACTCAAAGACTTGCCTACGCAAAGCGGTGTATATATAATGAAGTCAGCCGGCAATCAGATTTTGTACGTGGGTAAGGCGAGAAATCTAAAAAATAGAGTTAATCAATATTTTTCTAATTCTTCCAACAAGACAGAAAAGACAATTCGTCTTGTTTCGCATATTGCGGATTTTGAATACATTATTACAGCCAACGAAATAGAGGCGCTTGTGCTTGAGAATAATCTCATAAAAAAGCATAAACCGCCTTATAACATACTTCTCAAAGACGACAAGTCATATCCATTTATTAAAATCAACGTCAAGCAAGAATTTCCCAAAGTCGAGGTAGTGCGAAGACTCAAGAATGACGGCGCAAAGTACTTTGGACCTTATATGCAGGGCATAACAAGCAAAGACATTTTGGAGCTTGTAGAAAGCGCGTTTTGTTTGCGCTCGTGCAATCATGATTTTTCTCGCTTGCCGAAAAATCACAGACCGTGTCTTAACTTCCATATCAACCGTTGTTTAGCGCCGTGCGCCGGTCGCTGTAGCAAAGAGCAGTACGCTAAGCAGATTGAAGAAGTAATATCCTTCTTATCAGGCAACGATAAAAAGGTCGCCAATCTTTTACAGCAAAAGATGAATGAATCTGCTGAGAACGAGGACTTTGAGCTTGCCATATTCTATCGAAAGAAGTTGGAGATTTTGGACAAGTTGGTACGCCGTCAAGTAACTGCTTTGCCTAAGGACTTTGACCTTGATATATTTGCTATCGCAAGCAACGGATTGAATACGGTAGTCAGCGTACTTTTCGTACGAGGCGGAAAACTTGTCGGTTCGGATAAGCAAGTTGTCAACGATCTTTCGCCTAACGACGAAGTGATTTTGTCCAACTTTATTTTGGCGTACTACGACAAGGTTAATTACATAGCGAGCGAAATTATCGTGGCTTCGCCAATAGACGAGTGCGAATTGCTTGGGGAGTACCTCACGCAAAAGAAAGGAAGCAAGGTCAATATCATACTTCCGCACCAAGGCGTTAGACGGCAGTTGGCAGATATGGCGCAGAACAATGCGGGCGATTATCTTGAGAAATCATTGTCGATAAAAGAGCGCGAGGACAATATGACCGTGGGCGCTATCATACAGCTTCAAGAGTATCTAAAATTGCCCAATATGCCAATAAGAATGGAGTGCTATGACATATCCCATGTGCAAGGCACGGACAAGGTCGCGTCTATGGTCGTATTCACCAACGGCGCTCCCAACAAGGCTCACTATAGAAAGTTCAAGATGAAATACGCCCTCGGCAACGACGACTTTGCAGGTCTGCAAGAAGCGTTGACAAGACGTATTGAAGTACTGGCAAAGGGCGAGGACGAGAGTTTTTCTACGCGTCCCGACTTGCTTGTCATAGACGGCGGTAAAGGACAGCTAAGTAGCGTAGTAGAGATATTGAAAGACAAAGGCGTGGACGATATATCCGTGATAGGTCTTGCCAAGAGAGAAGAAGAGGTATTCCTGCCTTATCAAAGCCAACCTGTTATCTTACCTCGCAATAGTTACGCGTTGAAGGTTTTGCAACGCATAAGGGACGAAGCTCACCGCTTTGCAATCACTTTTCACCGCTCGCTACGTCAAAAGCGTCAGACGCACAGCAAACTCTTGGCTATTGACGGCGTAGGCGAAAAGCGCGTTAAAGCGCTGTTTGATGCGTTCAAGAATTTGGAGAATATCAAGAATGCGTCTGTTGAGGACTTAATGCTCGTCAAGGGTATGGACAGACGGACGGCAGAAAACGTGTATTTACATTTCCATACTTCTTTATAAAATAAATAAAATCAATTTACAATTTACCAAAAAAGTACTAATAAGAGAAAATGACATACAAAGCCATATTTTGCGATTTTGACGGTACTTTATACAGAGAAGACCACACAATATCGCCTACCAACAAAAGAGCAATTAAAGAATTTACTAAAGCAGGCGGAAAGTTTGTCGTGTCCACAGGCAGGCTGTTTTCTGCGATTTATCCCAAGCTAGAAGAGCTCCAACTTGACGGGGACGTCATAGTATATCAAGGCGGTGGAATATTCGACATCAAGTCAAAGAAGCAAATTTTCGGAAAGTTTTTTGACAAAGACGACACCATTGCCATACTCAAATACGTCGAGAGTTTGGGCGAGGACTATACACCGCTTGTATATATCAACGACACTCCGTATTGCCAAGAATACAACGAGGCAGTAGGTATATTTATCGGTATTTGCGCAGTCGGCTATGAAGTTACTCATATGCCTTTGTCGCAGTTTGTCGAGCAGAGCGAGTATTTACCGATAAAAGTAGTCATACTTGCCGACGACGAGCATTGCAAAAAGTTTGTGCAAGAGGGCAGGGAAAAATTCCCGCATCTTGCCATAATGCGTTCGCACCAACTCGTAGTCGAGGCTATCACCAAGGGTATCAATAAGGGCGAAGCTATCAAATGGCTTTGCGCAAGATATGGTATCGACGTTAAGGACGCAATAGCTATGGGCGACAGCGAAAACGATATTGAGATGATAAAGACGGCAGGGCTTGGCATAGCCGTAGGCAACGCTATGGAGCCTGTAAAACTTTCTGCAGACTTCGTCGCTGACACCAACGATAACGACGCCGTTGCGCAAGTAATATATAAATTTTGTTTATAGAACTCAACTATGGAAAAATCGCTACCTATCGTCATTCTGAGCCAGGCGTAACTTAGTCAGGGAAAATCGCTCTCCGCCGTCATTCTGAGCGAAGCGTAGCGAAGTCGAAGAATCTATATCATTATCAAAGGAGCATTCTATGAATACCAACAAGCAGATGCTAGAAGAAGCTATTGTCGAAACCACCAAGCTTGGAGAGTTTTGCAGACAATGCGAATTGGAAATTCTTGTCGGAGATAAAGACGACGATATTACTTTTAAGTCCGTACTTGTCAATCGTCCGGGTTTGTTTTTAGCAGGTTTTGAAGACTATTTTGGCAACGTGCGCGTACAAGTAATAGGTTATGCCGAGTATTATTATCTTGCCACTTTGCAAGGCGACGTAAAAGAAAAGGCATTGGCTAGACTTTTTAATAAAAAGATACCTTGTATTATTTACGCTAGGGGTATCAAGCCCACCCAAATGGAGATAGATATAGCCAAGCAGTACGGCATACCTGTGTTGTTGTCCGACATGACCACTACGTGGCTGATGCAGGAGATAAGCGCATATCTAGACGATTTGCTTGCGCCGATAGAGGTAGTTCACGGCTCGCTTTTGGATATCAACGGCGTAGGAGTGCTTTTGACAGGCACTAGCGGTATGGGTAAGAGCGAAACGGCAATAGAACTTATCAATAGGGGACACCGCATAATTGCCGACGACGCAGTAATCGTCAAAAAGGTGCGTAACGACCTTGTCGGCAGAGCGCCTGACAAAATCAAACACTTTATTGAAGTAAGAGGACTTGGCATAATAGATATCAAGAGTATGTACGGCGTAAGCGCGGTGCTTGACAGCGAAACCATAGACCTAGTAATACACCTTGACAATGACGCTAATCTTGAGGACTACGACAGACTTGGTTCTATGGACAACACCTTTGAGATACTGGGCGAAAGCCGTCCGCAAATCAACGTGCCCGTACTTGCAGGTCGTAACTTAGCGGTAATCGTCGAGGTAGCCACTCGCAATTACCAACTCAAAATACAGGGCTACGACGCCTTAGAAGAATTGCGCAAAAGGACGAATTTAATATAATGAACAACTACGAAAAAATGAAACTCGCTCGCCTTTGCGACGAAGATTGCGAGGGTATGGATGAGGAAGATTTACTTGCTTCTGAAAAATACGAGAGCGACAGCGAGGCCTTTAAGCGAAAATATAAAGAGTTCTATACGGATATTAAGATAGACCGTCATGAAGATTGGTAGGGTGTTCGGCGATAAGAGAGGCTAGTCAAATCTAAAATGCGTCTTTTCCGCCAATACAGCCTTTGGCTCACGCCGAACTAATCTATGTCATTTCGACTGAAGTCGAGAAATCTCTACCGCACTGACGTCATTTCGACTGAAGCGAAGCGGAATGGAGAAATCTCAACAGTATAGAAAAATCGGATAAAGACCTTTCGACTACGCTCAAGGTGACTAACATTACGTCATTTCG
>CAMWPK010000036.1 GCA_947176115.1 uncultured Clostridia bacterium | reverse complement strand
CTCCACGTCTAGGTACAGCGAATTGACTTGCTCGTAACTCTGCTCAACGAGATTATCTGCGTACGCTCCGGCATTGTTGACGAGTTCGCTAGCCTGCATTTGCGCCTCTCTCATTATTTCGCTTTCCGCTACAAGTCGCATTGCTTCTTGCTTTGCTTCCTCAATAATATTCTGCGCTTCTTTCTCGGCTTCGGCTTTTATATTATCGCAATCTCGCAACAATACGGTTGCTTCCGCAAGTTCGTTGGGAAGTTGATTTCTTATCTGTTGTAATATCCCCAGACACGTATTGGCGTCAACAAGTCGCATATTGGAAAACATCTGCTTTTTGCCGTTGTTGACAGTTTCCTCCAATCTATCCAAAAGTCTGCTTATCGTCATCGTATTCATAGTTTCTCCTTATAAGCCTTAACTACGGCTCTGGCTACGCCGTCAGGCAAATATTTTTTTATATCCTCGCTTGTCTTGAGTTTTTCTCTTATAAGCGAAGAAGAGATTTCTCTTATGCCTTCTACGAGTTGAGTATGCAAGCCGTGTTCTTCATTAAACTTAGCCATATCCTCCTCGTACTTTAGGTCGCTTAAGTTGCGATACCCTCTATAGACGGTATTTATATTATTGTTTTTGCAATACTCGTATACGTATCCGTCGCATACGTCAACCGTTACGTTTAGATAGTCCTTGACGGCAAGTTTTGCAAATTCCACTCTCTCTTCTAAAGAAAATAAATAGCTCTTATCAGGATTGCAAGCAAGCAGTATTACCGCCTCGTCATACGTATCAAGCGCCCTGTCAAGCACGTCCAAATGCCCCTTTGTGATTGGGTCGTAACTTCCCGCCAGCGCCGTCTTACCTCTCGACTTGGCGATATAGTCCACGGTAACTATCCCAAAGCGTTTGCGCTTTGCGATACACATACCGCTTGGCAAAGTATATTCTTTATCTGAGTGCTCGTATATTATAAAGCCCCCGTCTGCAAGCAAGTCTTTTTCCTTGACGATTTGGCATATACCCTCAATATAATCGCTCTTATATGGCGGATCAACAAAGATAAAATCCCACTTCCCGTCTGCCGTAAACAAAGTATCGCGCCAATCGCGATTGACAACTCTATGCTTTTCTGCTATTCCCTTGAGATTGTCTTGCGTGAGAGATATCGATGACTTGCTCACGTCGGCAAAAAGCGTATAACTTGCTCCTCGGCTAATAGCCTCAATTCCCATAGAACCGCTACCGCAGAACAAGTCGAGAAATCTACTGCCGACTACGTCAAATTGAATGACGTTGAAGATACTCTCTTTGACTTTATCGCCCGTGGGGCGCACGTCGTTGCCAATTGGAGAATTCAGTCTTTTACCTCTATATTTACCGCTTATTACTCTCATACTTTACAAGGCTATTCCTTAATAAATCTATTTATCTAATTATACCATTGGGCGTGACTACTAAGTCTAGAGGCTTGTCCCATTTATCACAAACCACTTCGTCCAATACTTGTTCTTCAAAGGCAAGACCGATTTTGAAAGTATCTACGCTTGCAAAATATCTATCGTAATATCCCTTGCCTTTGCCAAGCCTGTTGAGTTTTTTATCCACTCCCAAAAGCGGAGTAATCGTCACGGCAGGTCTGACGTCCTTTGGCGACAATCTATCGCCTATAGGCTCTGATATGCCCCAACTGCCAGCTTGATACTTAGTATCCTTATCCACCTTGACGAGCAGTATATCTTCGCCGTCAACGACAGGCAAATATACCTGCCTACTCTTGCTAAAATACTCTATAATAGCTTTGGTGTCTACTTCGCTTGGCAGAGAATTGTATACGCACATACTTCCGCTCGGCAATGACGTATTTTGCAAAATACTTGCAATTTTTTCGCTTTGACCCGCTCTGTCGGATACGTTTGCAACGATAGCTCTCAAAGCCTTTCTCTGCGACGGCTTATCCATTTAATTTTTTGCCTTATAATAGTTTATTAAACAACCTCTGGAGATAATCTCTCTCTCGTCCGCCGTCAACGCGTCTACAGTCAAAACAGTGTCTATTACATTGTTACCGCGCACTATCTTTGCCTTAAACTCGCATCCGCCGTTGTCAATAGTATTCTTGACGTCATAAACGACTATTATATCGTCGTCTTGATAACTCTCTTGCGAAAGGAATGGTAGCATACCCCAATTTATAAGGTTGGAGCGATATCTCTTGGTTGCGTACTCCTTAGCGATATTACATACTCCGCCAAGCACTCTCTGACAGCTTGCCGCCTGTTCTCTTGCGCTTCCGTCGCCGGGTTTTACTGCGTACACACCGCTACCTATCGATACGCTACCCTTGAGCTGTACGCCGGCTTTCTTAACTGCGTCAAGATATTCTCCGCCAAGTCCGTTTGTTCTTCTGTCAAGTTCGCCCGCAAAGACTTTCTTTGCTTTGCCAACGTAGTCCGGACATTTTCTTGAAAGCGCAAATTCTGCAAGTTTCATTGGATTAGAACGGTAACTCGACGTTTCGCCTGATGGAATAAGTTCATCAGTAGTAGTGACTGGATCGTTGATGACCGCGCTAAGTTTAACTACGATATTGTCAGTCAACTCTATTACTTCCGGCCAGTCGCAGATATTGGGACCGTACTCTAGATTTGCGTCTTTATCGGCTTTGCCCCAGCCGTTGTAAACTCTCTTTTCATATATAGATTTATCATATTCAAAAGCAGGAATTGTATTGTCGTAGTCCATATCCATTGCGCTGGTAAGTATTCCGCCGTTTGACGCCGTCGCCGCAATAGAACGCGCGTCCATAAGAGCGACTGACGCAATCTGACCGCCGGCAGGTTTGCTTCCCTCTCTCGACTCAAAGTTGCGGGTAGTATGTCTGATAGACAAAGCGTTGTTGGCAGGTACGTCGCCTGCGCCGAAGCACGGACCGCAAAAAGCGCTCTTTACGTTGGCTCCGCTCTTGACAAGTTGAGCAATCGCGCCCTTCTTAAGCAAGTCATAGTATACGGGCGTAGATGACGGATACACGCTCAAAGTGAACTTGCCGTCGCCCACGGCTTTGTCTTTAAGAATTGAACTTGCCTCAATAATATTGTCGTACGTACCGCCCGCGCAACCTGCAATTATACCCTGCTCAACTCTAATTTTCCCGTCAACCACTTTATCAGTCAACTTGAAATTGATTTTATTGTTGTTGAGCAATTCGTTGCATTTTTTCTCTACCGCTGAAAGAATATCCATAGGATTGTCTATCACGTCTTGCAAATTGTATACGTTGGACGGGTGGAAAGGTAGGGCGATTTGCGGAACTACCTTTGACAAATCTACTTCCACTACGCCGTCATAATAAGCGAGTTTTTGCGGAGTAATGACAGCGTAATCGTCAAGTCTGCCTCTCACTCCGTAATAATTCTTGACTTCATTATCGTCAGTCGTCCATATAGACGTCAAACAAGTGGTTTCCGTCGTCATTACGTCTATTCCTATGCGGTACTCTATCGGCAAGTTCTTAATACCCTCGCCCACGAATTCCATAACCTTGTTCTTGACAAAACCGCCTTTGAAAACTGCGCCTATAATTGCAAGCGCAACGTCTTGCGGACCTACGCCCTTTCTCGGCGCTCCCGTCAAGTGAATAGCAACGACTTCGGGATACTTAATGTCGTACGTACGGCAAAGAAGCTGTTTTACAAGTTCAGGTCCGCCCTCGCCGACTGCCATAGTACCCAAAGCGCCGTATCTCGTGTGAGAGTCTGAACCCAATATCATCTTTCCGCAACCCGACATACATTCGCGCATATAGGTATGTATTACCGCTTGATGTGGCGGTACGAATATTCCGCCGTATTTCTTAGCCGAAGACAAACCGAATACGTGGTCGTCCTCATTGATAGTACCTCCGACTGCGCAAAGCGAATTGTGGCAGTTGGTCAACACGTAAGGTATAGGAAATTCCTTTAGACCGCTTGCCTTTGCCGTCTGAATAATACCTACGTAGGTAATATCGTGCGACGCCAAAGCGTCGAATTTGATTTGAAGAGGCTGTCCCTTTTGCGTAGTCGGCAAAGTGTTATGCTTTGCCAATATGCCGTACGCCATAGTTCCCTTATAGGCTTCGTCTATAGCCTTTGCATCAATGCCCTTTGCCTTTAATTCGTCCAAAGACGTGAATTTGCCGTCCAAGTAATACTGCCCTTGCTTTAGTTGTATCATATCGTATCTCCAAAAATGATTTGTAGTATTGTTTTTTAGGAAGCTAGACACGACCGCAGAGATTAGTTGTATTTTTGTCCATGCTAGGGCGAAAAGACGGCTGATATATGCGGTCGCTTAACAAATTTATTATAGCCTATATTTTCATATATTGCAAGTCAATGTATTGTCACTTGCAGGCTTTTTTTACGACGTACTTTTGACAAAAACCTATCGGGTGATAGGACTGCTTTGACTTACGCAATCCCTCCAAGCCCATATCCTCTTGGCGATTGATTACTCTAACCTGCCCAAAATGCTTTTGCGCAAAGGCTTGGCATAGATAGGAATATACGCCGTCGTAATTTATATCCCCCTTTTCAATATGCGTAATTCCCACTTTTGACGGAGTGATTTCTCCTAAAGAAAAGCCTATAATCTTACCCTGATATTCTATCACGTCGGCAAAATAGTTATCATACTTTCCGACGAATTGCAGAGCCAAAGAAATTACGCTGATTTCGTCGTTTGCCATTTCGTCAAAATCTTTATCGTCGAACTCTTTACTCTCTTCCCAACCGTTGATAAAAGCCAAAACTTTGTCCTTATCGTCTGCGGTATATGAGCGAAATACCGTTCCGCCCTCCTCGTTGGGTCTGTAAGCCTTGATAAAATTATTGACGTGATTGCGCTTGGAATGGAGTTTTTTACCTGCGTACGTGATAAGACTTTGGGGATCGTAGAGATATTCGGCGTAATCTTGGTTTAAGACGTACTCGTAACTATCCCCCAATATATCAACGTACTCTTGCGGAGTGGACATGACGTACATGTTCTGACCGTCCGCCCTGCAAAAGTCTTCTATCTTGCCATAAGCATATTTGATTTTTTCTATTACGCAAAGAGGAGGCAGATAAATATACCCGTCGCGAACTCCGTCCTCGTTGAATTTATCGTGAGGCTTGAATCGCAGATAAATCACGCCGTCTTCCTCGGCAATCTGCATGCTTTTGTAATTAAAAAAGTCCCAACCCTTGAGATAAAGGAGAGAATACTCACTGCCGTCGTAGTCAGTAAGCATTTGAATACTTGCTATATTTGAAAAGTCCTCGTCGTTAATTGCTCTAAATAGCATAATTTCCTTATTTTTAGTTGTACGTATTCTAATTTATGTGTATAATTGAAGTATGAAAAAATTTTATCCTTTCAAACAAAAAACTTGGATATATATTCTCTCGATACTTGCAATTATTATATTGTTAATTTTTATGATTGTCAAGATTTTAGGCGTTGCCGGAGCAGGGAATTTGGTATCCTATCACCATACGGAGGACATCGTTGCGACCGTCATTATGGGCGTAGTTGCGATACTACTCTCGGTTTTCGTTTTCTTATGCGGATTACGTCTTGGCAAAAATCACGTATTCTACGTAATGGGCTTTTTGGTAGAGCGTATCAAATACGAAGATATTATCGTGATAAATATGGACACCGCAGGCGAATTTATGCTGATATATTATAAGGTCAAAAGACGCGGTATGGTCAAGGATAATAAGACGGGAATAAACGCCGACGTAATCATGGTCAATTGCAAAAAACAATACTTTGACAATATAATCGACGGATTGAGAGCAAAGCAACCCTCTCTTGTAGTGGAATTCATAACAAAAGGAGATAAAAAGGCTTTGAATAAGTGACAGAAAAATTGCGCAAATCAGTGGCAATCTCTCACAAGAACTTATGAAAAGACTATAAAACAAATGAAAGCAGTCTTAGCAAGCAATAACAAACACAAACTTATAGAAATCAAGGCTATGCTGTCGGGCAAGTTCGAAGATATACTCACTCTCAAAGACCTCGGCATAGATATAGAAATTGAAGAAAACGGAACGACTTTTGAAGAAAACGCGTATATAAAGGCAAGTACTATTGCCAAGATGACGGGCATGCCGGCAATAGGCGACGACAGCGGAATTTGCATACTCGCTCTAAATGGCGAGCCCAATATATACTCCGCCCGCTACGCAGGCGAGCCTTGTAACGACAGGAACAACAACGAGAAATTACTCTCCAAACTCCACGCTTTAGAGAGCGACGGAAAAAAAGTCGATAGAACGGCTTACTTCCAAAGCGTAGTGGTACTGTGCTATCCCGACGGCAGTTACGTCAGCGGAAGCGGAAGAACGTACGGCAAAATTATCGACGAATATCGAGGCTCTAACGGATTTGGTTACGACCCGTTGTTTTTGAGCGACGAATTGGGCAAGACCTTCGGCGAAGCGGTAATGGAAGAAAAGAATACGATTTCTCACCGTTCGCGCGCTCTAAAAAATTTGCTTGAGAAAATTGTTTGACATTATCTTACAAAAAGAGTAATTTTATAAATATGAAAAATATTATTGTTATTTCCGATACTCACGGAAGTATCCCCGACAATGAAATTCTATGGGAAGCCTTTGACAACGCAGACTATATATTTCATCTCGGCGACGGGAAAAACGAAATTGCCAAACTAAAAGAGATATACAAGGACAAGTTATACTACGTCTACGGCAATTGCGACGCAATGTCCAACGGGCTTGAACAAGTCGTAGATATTGAGGGCGTTAAGTTCTTTCTGACGCACGGACATAATTATAAAGTCAAGTCGTCGGACATATATCTGCAATTGCGAGGCGAAGAACTTGACGCGGACTGTTGTCTTTACGGACACGCGCATATCCCCTCTATAACCCAAGTCGGAAATATGCAACTTATCAACCCCGGCTCGCTGAAGTACGCAAGGACGTATTGCTACATGAGCGTAGTAAACGGCAAGGCGCTTGCGAAAATTGTGGAGTTGAGAGGTCTAAATAATTAAGAACTAAATTTTAAGGTATATAAACATGAAAAGACAGGATTTGAGAAACATTGCAATTATTGCGCACGTAGACCACGGCAAAACGACTATGGTTGACCAACTTCTCCGTCAAAACGGAGTATTCCGCTCCAACGAAGCCGTTGTGGACAGAGTTATGGACAACGGAGATATTGAAAGAGAACGCGGTATTACCATACTTGCTAAGAATACTGCCGTACACTATAAAGGCGTAAAAATAAACATAATAGACACCCCCGGACACGCAGATTTCGGCGGTGAAGTCGAGCGTATACTCTCTATGGTTGACGGCGTACTGCTCCTTGTAGACGCTGTCGAAGGCTGTATGCCACAGACGAGATATGTACTAAAAAAGGCTTTGGGACTAAACAAAAAAGCCGTAGTAGTAATCAACAAAGTTGACAGAGGCGGAGATCCTAATCAGGTCATAGACCAACTTATCGACTTATTTATCGAACTTGGCGCCAACGATGACCAACTTGATTTTGTCACCGTTATGGCAAGCGCAAAGCAAGGCTGGGCAAGTCTTAAGGTGGGCGAAGTCGGAAAGGATATGACTCCCCTTCTTGACACTATTATCGAGCAAATTCCCTGCCCCGAAGGCGACACAGAGGCAGGCTTGCAAGCAATCATTTGCAATATAGACTATGACGAATACGTAGGAAGAATAGGTATCGGCAGAATAGTCAGAGGTACGATAAAGAACGGACAGCAGGCAATCATATGCCACGCCGACGGTACTAATCACCAAGCAAAGATAGCCAAGTTATATCAATTTGAGGGTTTGAAAAGAGTTGAGTGCGAAAGCGGTAGCGTTGGCGACATAGTAGCTATAAGCGGTGTTGACAACCTCAATATCGGAGAAACCATTTGCGATCTAAACAAAATCGAGCCTCTCCCATTTGTCAAGATTGACGAGCCTACGCTCTCAATGCTCTTTATGGTCAACAACTCGCCTTTTGCAGGCAAAGAAGGTAAATACGTCACCTCTAGACACTTGCGCGCAAGACTTTTCAAAGAAGTGGAAACCAACGTGTCGATGCGCGTTGAGGAAACCGATTCCGCCGATAGCTTTAAGGTATTCGGCAGAGGCGAATTGCACTTGTCTATACTCATAGAAACTATGCGTAGAGAGGGATACGAATTTGCAGTATCCCGTCCGAAAGTAATTTACAAGACTATTGACGGCGTACTTTGCGAGCCTATGGAAGAACTTGTCGTGGACGTACCGGAAGAATATGTAGGCGCGGTAATGAACAAAATCGGCGCGAGAAAGGGCGACCTTAAGAATATGACCCCCGACGACAGAGGCGGAACAAAACTTGAATTTGACATACCCTCCAGATGCCTTATCGGTTACAGAAGCGAAATGTTGACGGATACGAGAGGCTTTGGAGTAATGCACCATGTACTCAAAGGATACGAGCCTTATAAAGGAGAGGTACAAGAGCGTAACAGAGGCTCTTTAGTCGCTTGGGAGGACGGCACAACCACTTCCTACGGACTTTTCAACGCGCAAGAGCGCGGTAATCTCTTTATTGGAGCAGGCGTCAACGTCTACGAAGGTATGATAGTCGGCGTCAACTCCCGCGAGGACGATATGGTAGTCAACGTCTGCAAGAAAAAGCAACTTACCAACAACCGCGCAAGCGGAAGCGAGGAAGCGCTCAAGCTCATTACCCCGACGGTTATGTCGCTAGAACAGTGCCTTGAGTTTATAGCCGACGACGAACTTGTCGAAGTAACGCCCAAAAGCATAAGATTGCGTAAGACGATACTCTCCAAAGACTTGAGATTAAAGCACGAAGCAAAACTCAAAAAGAATATGTAATGCATTGCTAATTATAAAACTAACAGCGAAAAATACTTTCGCTGTTTTTTTATTATATTAATAAATAATCCTGTAAAATCTACATATTATCTGTAAAATACGCTCTAAAACTATATTGTATTTCCCCCATCTCCATTGGTATAATAAATACGTAAGGAGGGCAAACGAGTATGGAAAGAGTTAAGAAAGAAAACATAGTTTTGTATAATGATAAAAGCAACAACGTTGCTACGATAAAGGGCGCGTTTGGAATACTTGGAAATCTATTTGCATATTTACTGTTGTTATTTTCGGTGATTTTATTTATGTTCATAAATGAAGCTATAAAAGACTGCGTATACAAGGGCTCAAGCAACCTTTGGGGCATCATAATATTCTTTGGAGTCCTTCTCTTAGCAATAATAGTCGCTACTATTGTAAGATTGATAATGGTTAAAATCCCTAATATATATTTTGTTGGCAACGAAATGTATATAAAAGAAAATAAAAACTTTTATCTGAGAGTTTTGCCTGAAGAACTTGATGGATATGTTTGGAACACATATGCAACTCGTAATCATTATATGAACGGCATAAACGGTTATGCTAGTTGCAATTATTGGGGTATAGTGAATTTGACTATAAACGGCGAAACTTATAAGTTGAATTGCTCATCGTTGAAAAAGACAAAGCACTATCTTGACGGATTTAAGAATGGTTTGTCTGTTAACGAAAATCCATTTGACGGCGACAAATTACAAAAACTTACAAGAAGCATATACGCTTACTATATTACTCCATTATCAGTTGCGTTCGCTTCTGCTATGGCGTTCGCTAGCGTTAACAACGTAATTTCGATAATAGGAATAATAGTTCTTAGTTTATCTTGCTTAGCAATACTAATAGGTTTAATTCTTATTATTGTTAAACTAAAAATGATTAGACAAATACAAAGGGAATCTTATGACATGTTTGTCACAAAGCAATCTGTCAATTTCAAAGAATCTGACAACAACTAAGTTAGACTTTTTCTTCTACATACATAACCCCCTAATGCAAGAAGTCGACCGCATGGTCGGCTTTTTGTATTACTTTTTAATTTCCATATACTTAAATTTGCTTGACATAATAGACACCAAATGCCACTGCCTTTTCATATAAGCCAATAAATCAGTTGTGTTTTGCTTGTACGCTGACAATATCTTTTGACTGTCGTTGAAATTCTCTATTACAGCTTTTGCGCAGTAATAACCGCTCTCCATACATGACTCTTATACACATCTCCGAGCCCACGAGACATCTCAGGATCTCGTATGCCGTC
>CAMWPK010000035.1 GCA_947176115.1 uncultured Clostridia bacterium | reverse complement strand
CTTAAATTATATATAAGTATTATAATTTACTAGATTAAACAATCATTCCTAAACGGAGGTAAAATTTTAATGAGTAAGAAAATGACAATTGACGGTAATACCGCCGCCGCTCACGTCGCTTATGCGATGAGTGAAGTAGCTGCTATTTACCCTATCACCCCTTCTTCTCCAATGGCAGAAAACTGTGACGAATGGGCTAATGCCGGAAGGAAGAATATCTTTGGACAAGTTCTTAAACTTGCGGAAATGCAATCGGAAGCAGGCGCGGCAGGCGCCGTACACGGCTCGCTTATGGCAGGCGCTTTGACGACTACCTTTACGGCAAGCCAAGGTTTGCTCTTAATGATACCTAATATGTATAAGATTGCAGGCGAATTGACGCCTTGCGTATTCCACGTAAGCGCAAGAGCTTTGGCATATCACGCGCTCAACATTTTCGGCGACCACTCCGACGTAATGGCTTGTAGACAGACGGGATTTGCAATGCTCTGCTCCAATTCCGTACAAGAAGTTATGGATCTCGCTTTGGTAGCTCATCTTGCTACGCTCAAGGCAAAAGTCCCCTTTGTACATTTCTTCGATGGATTCAGAACTTCTCACGAAGTATCCAAGATAGAAGTCATTGACTACATAGATATCAAAAAGACAGTCGATAAAAAGTATATGCCTTATATCGACGAGTTCCGCAAGCGTTCGCTCAACCCTGAACACCCTGTTCAAAAAGGCACGGCGCAAAATCCCGACATATACTTCCAAAACAGAGAGGCTTGCAACAGCTATTACGACGCTGTTCCGCAAATCGTTGAAGAAGCTATGGCTGACGTCAAGGCTATCACCGGTCGCGAGTACAAGCCTTATCAATATTACGGCGCAGACGACGCAGAATCTATTATCGTAATTATGGGTAGTGGCGCTGAAGCGGTAAGCGAAACGGTTGACTACCTCAACGCTAGAGGCGGTAAGTACGGCGTACTCAAAGTCAGACTTTACCGTCCGTTCTCGGCAAAGATGTTTGCAGACGCTATACCTGCAAGCGTAAAGAGAATCGCCGTACTTGACAGAGTTAAGGAAAGCGGTAGCGCCGGCGAACCGCTCTACCTCGACGTAATAACAGCTCTCCACGAAACAGGCAGAAAAGATATCGCCGTAACAGGCGGTAGATACGGTCTTGGTAGCAAGGAGTTTACTCCGTCTATGGTCAACGCTATCTATAAGAATATGGAAAGCGCTGACGCTAAGAACCACTTCACCGTGGGTATTGTAGACGACGTGACGGGCACGTCAATAGACGTTACGGAGACGATTGACGCTTCTGCAAAGGGCGCTATCTCCTGCAAGTTCTACGGACTTGGCTCCGACGGTACCGTAGGTAGCAATAAGAACTCTATCAAGATTATCGGCGACTATACCGAAAAATATGCTCAAGCGTACTTCGCTTACGACTCCAAGAAGTCCGGCGGTATCACAGTATCTCACTTGAGATTCGGCGATACTCCTATCAGAAGTTCTTACCTTATCGACCAAGCCGACTTCGTAGCTTGTCACAACCCATCTTACGTAGTTAAGTACGATATGATTTCCGACCTCAAGGACGGCGGTACGTTCTTGCTCAACTCCCCTTGGAGTCTAAAGGAAATGGAAAAACAATTACCTGCAAGCATGAAGAATATGATTGCTAAAAAGCATATCAAATTCTACAATATCAATGCTATCAAGGTAGTAACCGAAATAGGTCTTGGCAACCGTATATCCACGACGATGCAGGCTTGCTTCTTCAAACTCGCTAACGTTATTCCTTATGCAGACGCTGAAAAGCACATGAAAGAATTCGTAGTTAAATCTTTCTCAAAGAAGGGCGAAGCTGTCGTCAACATGAACTTTGCCGCAATCGACAACGCTATTGCAAACATCGAGGAAGTAAACTACCCCGAATCTTGGGCAACCACGACTGACGGCGCAGTGACGAAGCCTGTCACTAAGGACGCATACTTCAACAATATAATTGCTCCGATACTTGCGCAAGAGGGACAAAAACTCCCCGTATCAGCATTTATGGATAGCGCGGACGGCTCCGTTCCTACAGGCACGACCAAATTCGAAAAGAGAGGTATTGCAGTCAAAGTTCCGCATTGGATAAAAGAAAACTGCTTGCAATGTAACCAATGCTCTTTCGTATGTCCGCACGCTTGTATTATCCCTGTGGCTCAAAAGGACGAGGCGCTTGCAAAGGCTCCAAAGACTTTCGAAACCGTGCCTATGAAGAATCCAAAGGCAAAGGATTACAATTTCAGAATTCAAGTATCCCCGCTCGACTGTTCGGGTTGCGGTAACTGCGCAAATATCTGTCCTGCAAAGAATAAGGCTTTGGTTATGGAACCGCTTGCCGACGCTCTTGCCAACGGCGAAAGCAAGAACTGGGAATTCGCAGACAAACTTGACGAGTCAGACGTACCAATCGCAAGAGATAGCGTAATCGGTAGCCAGTTCAACCGCTCGCTCTTCGAGTTCTCCGGCGCTTGCGCAGGCTGTGGCGAAACTCCTTATCTCAAGGTAATCACCCAACTTTACGGCGACATAATGTTAGTAGCCAACGCAACGGGGTTCTCCTCTATCTACGGCGGTTCTGCTCCAACGTGCCCTTACAGCAAAAACAAGAAAGGCGAAGGTCCTGCTTGGGCAAACAGCTTGTTTGAGGACAACGCGGAATTTGGATTCGGTATGCTCACCGCTACCAATCAACGCAGAGTTAAGCTCATGGAAGATATGGAAGCCGTTATGGCTCTCGGCGTAGATAGTGACCTTGCAAGCAAGTTCACCGCTTGGATGGAAACGTACAATGACGCTATCGCCAACAAGAAGCCTAGTCAAGATATCAAGGACGTAATCGCAAAAGTAGCTAAAGCTGAGAAAGACGCTGAAAAGAAAGCATTGCTCAATAATATCGCAAAGAATACAGACTGTCTTGTCAAGAAGTCAGTATGGGCGTTCGGTGGCGACGGTTGGGCTTACGATATAGGTTATGGCGGTCTTGACCACGTACTCGCTCAAGGACAGAATATCAACGTCGTAGTACTTGACACTGAAGTATATTCCAACACCGGCGGTCAGGCTTCTAAGTCCTCCCCTACCGGCGCAGTCGCTAAATTCGCCGCGGGCGGTAAGATGACCAAGAAGAAAGACCTCGGCAAGATGGCTATGAGTTACGGCTACGTGTACGTCGCTCAAGTAGCTATGGGCGCTAATATGAATCAATACGTAAAGGCTTTGAAAGAAGCTGAAGAATACGACGGACCGTCGCTCATCATCTGCTACGCTCCATGTATCAACCACGGTATCAATATGTCCAACTCGCAACTCGAAGAAAAGAGAGCCGTTGAGGCAGGCTACTGGCAGTTGTACAGATTCAACCCAACGCTCGCAGAGCAAGGCAAGAATCCGTTCACGCTTGATAGCAAAGAAGCTACCGCTGATTACAAGGACTTCCTCCTTGGCGAAAACCGATACGCTCAACTTGCAAAAGCAAAACCGCAAGTCGCAGAAAAGCTCTTCGCTATCAACGAAAAGGAAGCAAAAGACAGATACGCAGGTTACAAGAAGTTGTCGGAATCCGAAAACAACTAAGCAATACTTGTTCTAACTCACATAAACTAAGGGACTGTCACATAAGACAGCCCCTTTTTATTAAGATCTTATTTATATTCAACGCTATCATTCTAAGTAGAGCGTAGCAATATCCAAGAATCAAATACTTTGTTTTTTATAAATACTCTCTTATTCTAAGCCACTCTTCCTCGTTCCACTTCCCTGCATTGGCAGGCGACGTAGACGGGAGATAATGAAAAGTCAAATTGGGATAGGTCTTGACTGCCGTATTATACGACTTTCGACCGTTGCAAAATATAGCCTTAATATTTGCGGTATTAAGTACTTGCTCTATATCGTTGGGAGTTACGTCGGTAATATCGCTATCCAGCGAGCCTTTGCGATTGCAAGAATATATTATATCCATAAGCGCAATATGATTGTCCAAGAGCCACTTTTTCTTGCCCTCAATATCTTCGGGAACTGGCGAGCCTACGACTTTGGCTATCGTACTCCAAAATCTATTGCGCGGATGCATATAATAAAATCCCATTTCTAGGGATTTTACCGATGCCATAGAGCCGAGAATCAACACTCGGCTGTCTTTGTTGTAAATTGGGTCGAAAGAATAAATCATATTATAAAGTTTCATGCCTCACTTATCGCCGAACAGTTCGCTAAGAAGGGAGATAGGCAAAAAAGACGTATTTTAGATTTGACTGGCCTCCCTTCTTAGCGAACAAATATCTTCGTACATGGAGCTTGTCCGCTCAGCACTTCTGATATTGAATAACGCGGATTTGCTATATAAATTTCACTGCCGTTTTTGAGAGGTTCTTTGATATACTCAAGTTTTGCCACCGCTCCGTTAGCGCCCACTCTTGACGAGCCTTTGCACTTACTCTGCGCATCGCATACCGCGTCTATGACTTCATAGCTATCCTTTCCTGTGATATTTCTTATCAAGGTCGTTTCGTCGCTTGGGTCTGCGTAAATGCCAAGCGTAGACGTATAAATCAGCAGAGTTTTGCACTTTACAAGACAGGCGATTTGCGACGCCGTTTCGTCATTGTCCATACAATGTACGATGTCTTTTCTGCTCTTGGCAAGCTCTTGCAACTCTACTTTGTCAATCTCTTCAGAAGAAAGCGGGTCGTTGTAATTTATAATCGGTATAGCGCCTTGCTCCGGGCATCTCAAAAGCAGTTTTTTGAGATTCTCTTTCTTAGCAGGGTCGTTGAAGTGTCTATGCTCGACAAGTATCTGTCTTACGGAATACTTAGGGTCAATATATTGACGGTAGTTGTTCATAAGAATAGTCTGTCCTTGAGCTGAGTAATCAACTTTGACTTCGCTATAATCTCCGTCTATCTCACGACCGTTGCGTCTTATATAGTCTATTCTGCCTATCTCCGTTGCTCCGCTGGATACCCAAATATATCCTGCTTTGAGCTCCCTACTGATTCTCGCAATAGCGTTGTAGTCTATATCGCCCCACTTCTTATTGACTAGCGCCATAGACCCAACTTTTCCCACAAGTTCTATATCAAATTTCATAATACGTCCTCTTTTTATTTATCCCTTTTATTGTGTACTTTAATCTTACTATAACCTCTTCTTTGAATAGGTTTTCGTTATTGTTTAAGCTACGAAGAGCCACTCGTAATTTTGTTTGATACATACAAGTATCACTTGTCCCGATACGCTCTCTCCGCTTCCCGTTTCGCCTATCGGCGTACCCGTAGTGGTATTTTTGCTTTGGTTTTCGTCTGCAATAAGATTGATTACGCCGTCCTCGTCTATCTGTACTCTCACAGTTCCGTCCTCGTCGGTGCGGTATACTTGCGCGTAGCCCACGTAATCGTCATCGGGAACCAAGTCAATATAAGTATTTAATCTCTCCAAAGCTTCCGGCGTCGGATGTCCGTAATCATTATCTGCTCCGCAAGAAATGATAGCGTATTCGCAGTCGATTTTGTTGAGGAAGTCCATACAGGTTGACGTCTTAGAGCCGTGATGCGCTACCTTAAGTATGTCTGCGTCTACGTCGTCGAAATAGCCTTTGTTGATAAGATACGGTTCGTTCTTTTCGTTGGAATCGCCAGTCAAGACTATAGTTCTACCCGCGTACTCAAGCAGACAAATTGGCGACACAGCATTTTTATTCGTAGCGGAAGAATTCTTAGTTATTGTCGGATAATCTTCCTCGTCAAATGAATAGCACTTCATTATCCAATTTTCACCGCTGATTTCATACGCGCCTACGTTGTAATTAATCGTAGCTTGTTTAGTTTCGCCGTTCTCCACGTACGTTTCGGCAAGCGCCGAATTATAGGAATTTCTCCAAGTCGCGCTGGTTTCTATATCGGCGACCGGCAAATAGAAATTCTTAATTTCGTAATTGTCTACAAGTTTTTTGGTTTCTCTTATATGGTCGTAGTCGGTATGCGAAAGGAAAAGATAATCAATCGTCGTAATCTCAAGCTCCTGCAAAGCGCCGTTGACTACGTTCCATGGCGAAGTAGTTCCCAACTCGCTTCCTATGTCCATAACCATTACTTGACCGTCAGGGAAAATAAAAAGTATGCAGTCGCCTTGACCTATGTCAAGTACGCGCATTTCAAGTATATCTCCGTGAAGCTCCGCTACACCGCTGGGCAGTGGTTTGTTAGACACGTTTCCGCTTGATATACTTCCACTAGGAGTACTACCACTCGAAGTACTTCCGCTTGGTAACTCTGACGGAGGCAAAACTTCTTTGAATAAGTTTTGGAAAATTTCTATGATATTATCCCACAGACCTTTCACACTGATAAGTACGATAGCAACAATTAAGATAATGACGATTATTACTGTCAAGAGAGCAATAACGCCTTTATTCGGCCTCCTTCTCTTTGGCGGTCTGCGTTTGTTACTCGGTATGCTCTTACTATATTGATTTCTAGAATTAACGGGCTTTTTAGTTGCCATATCGACTCCTTAATCTATCTTCCGTAATCAATCTTCGTCAGAGAAGTACTCCAACATCTTTTTCTTTTTAGGCGGTTTGTTGTCGCCGTGTTTTATAAATATCGTTGTCACCAATGCTAAAGCAATGAATATAGAGGCGTATATAAATACCGTACTTTGACTTATCTTATCCATAAATATACCTGCAAAAGCCGGAGTGACAGCTTGCGCCGACATCGAAAACGCATAATAATAGCCGGTATATTTGCCGACTGTACTGCCCCTTGACAGCTCCGTTACCATAGGCAAGGTATTGACGTTGACGCATACCATGCCAAAGCCTGCGAGCAAAAAGCAAATCGGGAATAATGCCTTAACGCCGGGCGTAGTAGATTTCATAAAGAAGCACGGAATAAATGCAAGCGCCGCTACTATTACGCCTATTATTATAGTCTTTTTTCTGCCCAGCTTGTTGGCTAGCAAAGCTACTGGCAAAAGCGCTATAGCTCCGCCTGCTCCGTTTAGTATTGATATCGTACCTACAAAGCCTTGCTCAAAGAGTAAGGTTTGCGTTGCGTATGTCGATAAGTGCGATTTTACCGCGTTGTAACCCATAAACCACAAAAATACCGTAAATAGTATCAAGAAGAGCGACACAAGTTTTGTCTTTGGCAATTTATCAGTACCTTCCGCCTCTTCTTCATCAACGACTTGGTACTTCTCTTCCTCCGCTTCTCTCAGTTCGACAAACTTCTTTTCTTTGACGGTAAGCATATATACGAGAAGTATCAACAAAAGCACAACCGCAACCGCTATGAACAGCCATAGATAATTTTGAGTTTCTTTATTGGCAAAAATCTTATAAAGCACGATAGCCACAAGTCCGCCTGCTCCGCCCATAAAGGTGATAAGCGCGTTGGCTTGCGAACGCAACGGCTTTGGCGTAACGTCAGGCATAAGCGACACCGCCGGAGAACGGTAGGACGACATAGATACCAGGAGCAACAAAAGCGCTATAATAAACATTACTATTATCCATACGTTATCCTTAGCCATCTGCGCGCCCATAGCTATTTGCGCTTGTTTCAAAGCGGAAAGAATATCTGCGTTATTGCTCGCCATAAGTTCGGCATAACCGGTATTCAAATCTAAGCCTGCGCCTGTAATTGCGCTTGCAAGGTTGGGATTGTATCCGATAAGGCTCGCCGTATCGCTATATCCTGCTTCCATAAGTTTGTTGAATTGAATAACTTCAAAGACTGCAAGCACTATTACTGCAATAGAAGCGGCAATGGATCCCCAAAATATAAATTTGGTGCGCCTACCCATTTTGGCATTGACAGACTTATCCGACAGCGTTCCGAACAGTGGCAACAAGAATATCGCCAAGAGATTGTCAAGTCCCATAATCAAGCCGTATTGCCAAGAATTAAGTCCAAAACGCGTATTTAGTATAAGTGGCATTATGTAATCGTAGACTTCCCAAAAGCACATTATGCCAAAAAAGGCAAAGCCCACAAGAATAGTTCTCTTGTAGTCCAGCCTCAAAGTATCGCTCTTTTGCGAAATAGTTTTTTCTTTTTTCATAATACCCCTATTATTGCGTTTATTTATATGAGTATAACATATAAAATATTCCATTGTCCATTGTTTTTCCAATTGTCTAAACGCGCCGTAAACAATTTTATAAATAATAACAAAAATCGTTTTATCTTATATGCTCTTTATATTATACAGTTTTATTTCAAAAGGTTGCAATTCAATATCGAATTTATCTCCGCTTGCTACTGTTTTTCTCTCTTCTTTGGCAGGATAAAATCTTGATATTTCATATTGACCGCTATCAAAACTCAGCGCTTTATGGTCAAAGGCATAATTGACAATTTTGTCGGAAGAATTGCGTATTGCAAGTATCCCCTTGCCGTTATTAAAAGCGTAATACCCGTATACCCCTCCCTCTTCGGGAGCGTCGCCAAAGAATACGCTATGACGTATCGTATCAAAATTCTCTTCTGCCCATTGCAAGACTTGAGTAGCGACTTGATATTTTTGTTCATCCAACATTTGAGGCGAAAAATATAGCTCCACGAATCCCGTGCCTCTCATCATACACATATACAGATACTTCTTGAACTGCTCAATGTCATATACCACTGTGGGATGAGCGGGTCCGGGATTTTGCAAGTTACTTGTCATAGGCGGATTGCAATTTCTCTCGGCATAGCACGGCTCGTGATTGTAGAGATTGGAAATTGGGAATTGCAACTGTCTTACCTCAAAGAAATCGCGGTACTTTCCGTCGCGATAGTTTAGACATTGCGAAAGATTATCTCCCTTACCAGCGTATCCCATATCCGAGCAGTTGTTGAGCCAAATAGCGTCGCACCACTTCAAAAACCAAGGCGAACAGTGCGCGTACGACGTGACGTTGAGAAATACGTCGGGACGCGTCTTGCGAATGGCTTCAAATCCCTTTGTCCATTCTTCCCATAAGTAAGTATAAAAGTACAGTCCGTCGCCAACGCCTTTTGGATGTCCGTGATTTTTTGCCTTGCAAGGCGTAATGGCAAAGCCGTCAATCTTAAAATAACTGACGTTGTACTTTTCGCAAAACTTTGACATCTTGGCGCATAAATCTTTTATATACTTTGGATTGCAAGCGCAAATATCAAAAGATTGATTACACTTGGGATAACCTATACTATCAAGCAATTTCGCATACTTATACGTCTGTTGAGTATATCCGCCACGAGGTCCAAACCACACGCCGAAAGTTGAACCTAATTCTTTTGTCAACTTGCTTTCATTATAAAATTCGTCAGGAAATTTATCCTTATCAAATTCCCAAAATTTTGCGCTCTTATAATCTATCCACCCGTCGTCTACAACGTAGCAATCAAGCGGACTAAGTCCTGCCTGCTTAAAGCCCTCGGCAATCGCCCTGAAAGACTTGCCTATCTTATCACTATCGATATCAAGCATATTGTCATACCAACTATTGAATTGAAGCCTAAACTTTGCAGGCTGAGCGACGATAGTCGAAATATATTCAAAAAAGTCTGCGCGCATTGAATGGAACGTCGCCTGCTTACCGCCACCGATAACAAACGGCACCGTATTATATACTCCGTCATTAGAAATTTCAGCAAACTTTCTTCCAATATAATATCTGCTAGACGCTACGTCATTTTCGATTCTATTATCGGCTACGGGAAACTCTCCGCCAAAGAACATATCTTCCACGTAATAAGGCTGTCCCATAGTCGTAATATACGCAGGTATCATAACTCTCTTTTTTACTTTGGGTATGCACCACTTAAAATTCGCTACGCTTACGTCAAAACTATCTAAGGCAATATAATCGATTTCCACTTGCGGATCAGATGCTTTTAATTCAAGAGTTTTTCTCAACGCTCCCGACTGCTCGTCGGCTATGTATTCAATGCGGATATTCCAGTCAATACCGCCGTGAGTAATTGCCAACTCAACTGCGCTTTCTTCCGTAGCAACGACGCTCATTTGAGCGCTATCAAAAAAAGCCTTTTTGCGCATAATACCGCTTTTTACAAAATACGATACACCGCACTCATATCCCGATTGGTTTATTCTATTACCCGTGATTTTGTTGACAACGTAAGCCCCTACAATCTTATCTCCGTCAATTTCTATCCCCTTGACGACGTTTTTTGATTCAAATTCCATAATTCCCCTTAAATCACTTTATTCAATATATATATGAT
>CAMWPK010000034.1 GCA_947176115.1 uncultured Clostridia bacterium | reverse complement strand
GGAGTAGAGTTCAAAGAATTGTTTACGCTCTTTAACGGAGTTGCGGATACTAATGAAGAAAAGATAGTTACCAGAGGTTTCAACGAGGACGATCTCAACAATTTCTATACCAATCTAAAACGCAAAATGTTTCTTGCTCAAGATTATGATTTATCTGTAAGTAAGATTATAACTTCCGTAATGAGTTCTACTAATGCGGAAGATACTCCGGATAATCAAAGCCTTGCGTACGCTACGATAGGCGTAGACGGCTATGATTTGGAATACGTATATTACAACGCAGACGGCGACGTTATTATCAGCGACGAAAAGCCGGCGCCCGACGAAATCGGCGAGCCTTCCAATGACAAAGAGGGAAATACGTCTTTGACGGGTAATGAAGAGTTGGATAAACTTCTTCAAGAGTTAAAGTTTGATTTTTCCTATCTTGAGCAATACAATGGCGAGAAAAATATACTTGAGATATCAGATAAGCAACTCGGAGCAGTAGTCAACGATGCTTTTTCCGCATTGTCGGAATCGTTTGATCAACTTAAAGAATTGGAAAATAAGATTGGCAAGGCGTTAGACGAAGTCCTTGCCGTAAAGCAAATTGTCATATCGGGCAACGAGCTTGACAATTCTCAAACCAAACTCAAACTAACGCTGGAAGTCAAGGTTAAAGACTTGGTGAGCAATATCTTAAAGCAGAACGGCATACCGTCGATTGTAAATTTGATTTTGCCGGACAAATTATACGCGTCTGCTACGGTGTATCCTTACGACGCTACAAAACCAATCGAAGCGTCAGTCAATAGACTTCAAGAAGAAAAAGTCAACAAGATTGTAAGAATAGTTGACGTCATCCTCAAAAAGACGGGGAATCCCACTTCAATAAGCGATATGCTTGTTCAAGTCAACGGCAAGGTAGTGGAGGTATTAAATCAAGCTCAGCAAAAATTGCCGATAACATTTGTGCCGACAGGTAGCGTAGACCTTTATCCAATAGAATCTCTTATGGGTATATTGGACGTAGACGTAAGCGAACAAGCCTTCTTGTATATGTTGAAAGACATCAAGTTGCCGACAGGCGAATCGTTGGGACTGATTATGCCTACTCCTGAGCAGATAAGGCAAGAAACCAACGTATTTGTGTCCGAACTTAGTACCAAATACTGCCTTGATAATTCTATCGCAAATATAAGCGCAGACAATACGATAAAAGACGTCATGAACTTTGCAAGTAGCGAAAACGCGCTTGACGCGGTGCTTCTCAACGATAAGAAGAATACCGAAATCTATAAGGATAGTTACGGACAACAGCTCAAGGTGCGTACCTCTTACGAAGCCTTGGCGGGTATGCTGTCCGATTACGTCACTAATGAAGGATTGCTGGGCGATATTATAGCCGACATAGTCGAGATGAGCTACGCTTATTCCAACGAGATTCTATCGATTGAAATAAGAATAAATCTATCTGAAATGCTAGGTTATGACGATGATAGTGCCATGTCGTCTTTGATAAAACAACTTGTGCCCGAATATATCTACGTCACCGCAAATATTTGCGTCAATTCAAATAGCAATATACCTACTACGATTGAAATAAACAAGACAGGAGAGGATAATTCAAAGACGCATCTTCAGACTTTGACTGCATTGGCGGATAGATTCGGTATGGACACTTCTTCTTTGACTTATGACGGGATATGCTCTCAGATAGACAGCGGATTGCAAAGCGGACTTGCGCAAATGCAAGAGCAGATAGGCTGTGAGATAGTATTTACGGAAGATTGCGCGTATCTGCCAAATTTATTTGAAGTGGTGTGCGGTACGGGATTGCTTGACGAGGACGAGGAGCATAAGATTGCTCCGGAGAACTTGTTCAACGTAATGAAGCAAGTATACACTTTCGATTTAGAAAGTTCCGACGTAAACAGGAGAGAAAACTTAAACGAGTTTACTGTCGAACTTGAAAGCAAATATTACTTGTTACAAGGTAAGGTAGACGATTTAATTGCGCAGAACGGCGACGTCAACTTCTTGCAAAGCGTAATGGGATTATCTAAGACGTATGGCACGGCGATAGACAAAGACGCTTTGGCAAAAGATAAGCGCGCTTTAAGCGAAATATATCCTATGATGACGGCAGGCGAGTTTGCTTACGTCATGCAACTGAATTTGGATATGGAGAATATCAGCGACGTAATTAAGTCGGCAGACGTATTGGGCGCAAGAATAAGTAGCCAAGAGATAATTTTGTATCTACAAGCTCAATTGTATGAGAAACAAGACGAGGCGCAGTCGCAATCGGATACCAACGAAGAAGAACCTGTCGAGGGAAAAACCGATTTGAGCGCGTACTCCAATTTGTTGCCTGAGAGCGCTTTCGTAATTTTGACTATAGATGTAGAGAAAATGAAAGTTGGTGACGACTCCTGCGTAAAAATGACGATTGACGGAATGAATGACGAGTGCATGTCAGACTTCTTCTCAATTGTTCGCAAATTGACCGGCAATGCCGTAACCGCGAGCGAAATAGAAAGCGAAATAGACGTTCAATTCAAGGATTATATGAGCGGA
Organism: uncultured Clostridia bacterium; assembly: GCA_947176115.1. Lineage (GTDB taxonomy): Bacteria > Bacillota > Clostridia > Christensenellales > UBA3700 > RACS-045. Next base: position 7,787 of record CAMWPK010000034.1, on the reverse strand, counting down.
GTAAAAGGCATTGACTATAAGTTTGACGAGGGCGCGTTGATAATTGACAACCTTTTCAATGTTATTGCAAGCAGTGATATGGTTAAGAGCGACGAAGAGGGCGCTCGCGTGTTTACGCCGGAAGAGATACGCAGTTTGATGCAAAAACTTTACGGATATGACTACCAAGCTATCGGCGGTGACTTTACGGTAGCGACCAATCTTGACAACTTTATTGACAACGAACTTTATAACAAATATTTTATAAGCGATGACTTCAAAGGTATATTGAAAGGATATGCGGAGCAAGATACTTTGCTTGACGGTTTTACTATAGACCTCAAAGGCGATAATTTTGTTGACAATATAAGAGTGAAAGACTTGACTTCTCTTAACAACGTGACAGACGTTGAAGATAAGAGTCAAAGTCAGATTGACGAAGAAATTTTGCAAAACTTCAAGCCTCTATTCTCTAAAGAAGAGATAGCGCATATCTTGCGCAAGCAAGTGCTAGTAGCGGGAGATATGTCTTTTATGAAAGAACAAGAGGTTGTTTTTGCCGATAACGACGAAAACATCCTGGTATTGACTTTGCGTAGCAAGGGAAATCTTCAAGACGAAAATGCTATGGGACTTATGCCTGAGTATTTCTACGTCAACGTAACGATTGATCTTGGATATATAGACAAAGACGGTTCGCGTACAGATATGAACGTATACGCATTGGATATCAACTCCGTGAGCTATGAAGAACGCAAAGAGGGCGAGCAAGACCTAGAGTTGCTAATGATGTTTATACAAAGGATTCAGCGCAACACGCAAGGCGACAGCGGAGAGGTTACGGAAGAAACCACGCTTGACGGTATAATGCAAGATATAGAAGATAATCTAAAGGAATTTAAGTCGCAAATACACAACGAGGTATTTACCGTAACGTTCATGGCGGACGGCGGATTTGTTCTCAACGAAACCTTATACCAGATTGCGCTTAATTCCGTATACGACGTTAAAGCCAACGACAAGTCCACGCAGGTTATTGATATGCCCGAAGAGATAGATTTCCGCAACGGACTATGTAAAGTCAATAATATGCCGGACAACTATGAGTATATGCAAGGCGTATTCCTTGATTTTAAGGACGGCAACAGGGCGTTAAACTCAAGCAAGGCTATAAATGAAATCAATGATAAGTATGCGCTTGCAAATCCTTTGCAAGAGGGAGAATTAGCAATTCTTACGGTTCTTGGCAACTACGCAAAGGATTACGCTACCAACATTGACGGAGCGAAACTCACCAGTAAAGAACACAGAGCAATGCAAATACAAGATTTGCGCCCAAGCATTGTAGGAGAAGAGTTGATTTGGCTTCTTGAAGGTAGCGTATCGTTTGAAGCGGACGGTTACAAAGACGCTGTAATGAACGCATTGTATATTCGCGACGACAAGATGATAATAGTCTATAAGAGCCCCGTCAATATTGAGGACGCAGAAGGTAAGTACAAGCAATTATTGCCTGACGTGATGTCTATCATAGTCAACATTGACCTCAACGTTATTGACCAAAGCGACGTCATTTGTACTCAGATAGCTATCAACAATCTTTTGAGTAAAGAAGTTGACGCAATTCAATCAATGCTATCCAAGCTGAATGAAAAATCCGACGTTGACGGCGAGAGTGAGAACAAGAGTATGGACCAAGCCAACAAAAAATGTTCTGACAGTGTGCGTAGTACAATGAAGTCGTTGACTGATAATTTGAACGTCGCCTACAAAGCAGGCGAAACCATTGACGGCGTAACTGCAGGCGGAACAATGGTGCTTGACAGTATCTATGAGGTTGCTTCGCAAAAGATAAACTCTAACGACACGAGCGGTGAAGAGCCTGTCAATCCGCAAGAAGTTAAGAAAACTCTGGAAGCGCTCTTTGACGGATTGCATATTGACGCTTATAATCCTCCGGAGGGCTTAAGCGCAGACGATATGAAGATACATTATACTATGGATTCTTCTCAAGAGAAATCTACCAATCTCTTCCTTTCGCCTAATGTGGTAGAGAGAAAGATTACGCTCAGTGGCGCAATCGGAGGTTGGAATATAGCGTCTATGATTGATACCAATGATTTGCTTGGACCGTTGGGTCTTGATAAGACTGCAAGCCAAAACGGCGAAGTATTGAAGTTGAAACATACTGCGCTTATCCCAACAAGAGCCAATGGCGACGGCACGTTTGAAGCCATAAGAGAAGAACTCAAATCGCTAGGCGACAGGGAGTATTTCCTTATCACTCTCGATATGGATATGGTCTCAGGGGCAGGCATGAAGATGTCCATACTTCCGGAGCGTATGGATTTGACGTTGTATATGGATTTAACTGACGAAAAAATATTTATAATTTACAACGCTATGGACGACGCTCAGCGTCAAATACTGTCGCGCTTAGTCAAGACCAGCCGTCCGGAAGGGGCAGGCGGACTGGATCTAAGCAATACCGATGCGGTTAAGGCGGAAATTATGGATATGGAAATAATAAACGAAACGTATATGGGCTATACTTTTACCGTAACGTTAGGCGAATTGCTTAAGAGCGGAGGCATTGTATTGCCGATAAATACGGCAAGACAACAAGTAGTAAGAGATGACAATGTTATTCTCGGTATGGGCGCAATGGTAATTGACTATACTATGGAATTATAGACTGCTATTGCGTATCTCATCGTATGGCGTCAAATGCTTGACATACAGGCAATTAAAGTTAATAATATATGCGACTACAGAAGTGATCTATAGGAGTAAAATAAAAGGAGAACTTATGAAAAAACATTATGATACGTTGGAGATAGGACATATCTCGTTGGACTACAATATCGACTATCTTGACCACCAAATAATCGAGGTGGGCGGAGCAGTTATTTACTCATCTGCGGCGGCTTACGCAGGCGGTTATAAAGTAGGCGTAGTCACCAAGGTTGCGCCTCAAGACAAGGACAGGCTTGACTGCTTTGTCATTGACAAAGAGGACGTCTTTTATATCCCAAGCAAAGAGTCCACTTCTATTCGCAATAAGTACCATACGGCGGATAAGGAAAGACGTACTTGCACTTGCATAGGTCAAGGCGACAGTTTTACCATTGAAGATATACCCGACGTAGATTGCGACGTATATCATTTCGCAGGACTTATATACGGTGACTTTGACGGCGACTTGATGATAGAACTCTCCAAAAGAGGCAAGATAGCCGTTGACGTTCAAGCTCTTTTAAGACACGCCAATAGAGCTACGGGAGAAATGTATTTTGAAGATTGGGCTGACAAGAAGAGAGTATTGCCATACATAGATTATCTCAAGACGGACACGGCGGAAGCCGAGATACTGACAGGTCAGACTGATAGATTTATCTCTGCAAAGATGCTTCACGAGTGGGGAGCCAAGGAAGTTGTTATTACCAATTCCGCAGAAGTACTTGCTTATGACGGCAAAGAAATGTACACTTGCCCAATCAAGGCAAGAAATCTATCGGGCAGAAGCGGACGCGGAGATACAACTTTTGCCGCGTACATAACTCAAAGACAATCGCACTCTATGTCTGACGCATTGCTTTGGGCGACTGCCACTGTATCTACAAAGATGGAAGCCCCCGGACCGTACAAGGGTACGAAAGCGGACATAGAGGAATATATCAAGGCTTTTTATCCGGATAAGCCTAAAAAAATTCAACTGTAAAATGGGAGAACATTTATGCATTACACTTATAATACGAGCGGAACCTGCTCAAAAGTAATTGATTTTGACGTCGAGGACGGAGTAATTGTCAACGTAAAGTTTACCGGCGGTTGCAATGGCAATCTCAAAGGAATAGGTAAATTGGTTGAGGGAATGAAAGTAGAAGAAGTAGCCCAAAAGCTCAAAGGCATTCAATGCGGACCTAGAAGTACGTCTTGTCCGGACCAACTTGCAAAGGCTTGCGAAGCGTATATCAATAATAAATAATAATTATAATAAAAAAGGAAATTATTATAATTATAAGGATTGACAAGTTAAGAAATATTTAATATAATACTTTAGCAATGCGTTTTTAAGGTGTGGAGGTACAAAGGTGGAGAAGCAGAGGCTTAGTTTTGAAGAGAGAATAAAGGAGCTGGACGAAGCAAGTATTGAATACTACAATAGACTTCAAGCCCGTCTTCTTTCATACCGTAGCGTAAAAAGCAGATTAAGTCTGAGATGCGATAGCTATAGAGCGGGAAAAGAATTGATTTCCAAAATCACTATCGGCGGAAATTCATTAAAAATCTATCTTGCAATCGACCCCACCAAAGATGAGTTCGCGCAAAAGAAAGTCAATTTCAGGAATGTTGCGCAATCTGAGGCATATAAAGAAGTTCCGGCTATGATACCCGTAAAATCAGACGTATGCGCTAGGAAGGTGTGCGAAGTCATTGACGTTATGATGACGCAAAGAGGTCTTGTCAAGATTTAAGTTGAGAAGTATTAAAAGGAGTACGGCAGTAGATATGCCGTATTTTTTATTAATAAATTAGAGATTTATCATCGAAGTCGGGGATAAATTCTTCAGTAGCGCTCTCTAGACTTTGAATAAAAGTGTTTTCAAGCCCTTGTTTTAAGGCATGATTTACCGCAATTTTATATTCTAAAGGTTTTAGTTTTCTATTTATTTTGGGGAATTTATTTGCTTCGCCATAAGGTACGTATTGCCCCATAAGAGAAAAATACGTATCTTTTGACATATTGTTTGCCAGCCAATCTATCACGCCTTTAGTATTGTCTAAAGCATTTGGCAAGACGAGGTGTCGTATTATAAGACCTTTTTTCATAATTCCGCCTTCAACTATATCAGCGGGGCAAAGCTGTCGCATTTTGACAATAGCCTTTGTACATATTTCAAAATAGTTAGGGCAGTTGCTGTATTTTTTTGCTAAAGAATTGTCGCTATACTTAAAATCTGGTATGAATATATCAACGACGTCTTTCAGTCTTTCCAAAGTCTTTGGGTTTTCATAACCTCCGCAATTATACGCAATAGGTATACTTGGTCTGTATATATCGCAGGCTTTAATTATATCGTCTGCAAAGTGTGTCGGCGTAACTAAATTGACGTTATGCGCGCCCAAGTCTTCAAGTCTTTTGAATACGTCTGCCAGTTCGTTGGCAGTAATTGCTTTGCCTTTTCCGCGCGACACCTCATAATTTTGACAGTATACGCACTTGAGATTACATCCGCTGAAAAATACTGTACCGCTACCGCTTGTTCCGGAAATAATAGGTTCTTCCCATTTGTGTAGCGAAGCTCTTGCAACCTTGAGCATTCCTTGGTTGCAATATCCTTTGGATTTTGTTCTGTCAACAGAGCAATTTCTTGGACAAAGTGCGCATAAGTTTTCCATACGTAAAGTCTATACCATAGCAAATCGTATGTCAAGTCCTACGTCATCTCAATGGTATCTCAGACGTCATTTCTAGCGAAGTCAAAGAATCTACTTGGTGTCATTCAAGCAAAGTTAAAAAACTATTCTATGTCATTTCGACCGTAGCGTAGCGGAGTAGAGAAATCTCAACCTTTTAATAAATTTTCCTAATACGGCTTTCCGTTGCCGTCGGCTTCGTCTTTAAGCGCCATCTTCATATTCCCTTCGTCGATTGAACGCATTTTAATTCTTTGATTTGATATTTGTTGTTTTTTCTTTTTATTTGCCTGTTTTTTCATAATGCCCTCCAAAGGTATTATTGCTAAATTGCAGGTAGTTAAACTTGTCGTTTGTCAATGCGCTAAATATGCTTTAGAATATTAAATATGGAAAAGCAGATAAGAGTTGGAGATATTTTGACGGTGGACATAACTTCCGTGGGAATGGACGGAGAAGGCGTTGCGAGAGTAGACGGCGTCGTGTTGTTTGTCCACGGAGCCTTGATTGGCGAGTCCGTCAAAGTGCAAATTACTCAAGTTAAGAAATCATTTTGCTTTGCTAAAGTCATCAAGTTGCTCGTAGCAAGCAAGGACAGAGTTGCGCCTGCGTGCAAGATATGTTTTAAGTGTGGCGGTTGCGAAATGTTGCATATTGACTACGACAAGCAATTGGAAATCAAGCGTCAAAACGTTAAAAATTGTTTAGAAAAACAATGTAAGCGAGAGTTTGCCGTTGACGAAACCGTTGCAAGTCCCAAGAGGATAGGTTATCGCAATAAAATTCAAGTCCCCATAAGTTATCAAGAGGGGAAGTTGGTCGGCGGTTATTTCGCTCCCAACTCTCACAGTATTGTACCGTTTTGTAAGCAAGGAGAGAGCGGAAGTTGTCTTCTCAACAGCGATGGTATGCAGGAGATATTGGACGTATTCCTAGATTATATGGATAATCAATGTATTACTGCGTATGACGAAAGATTGCATAGCGGACTTGCGCGCCACCTTGTCATACGCAAAGTTGACGGCAAATTTGCTATATGCGTCGTTATCAATGGCAACAGCTTGCCAAAGCACGACGCGCTCATAACTAGGTTAAAGTCGCTTGGAATAGAGTTTTCTCTTTATATATCACCCAATACCCAACGGACTAACGTTATCATGGGCGAAAAGGTTGTTACTTTATACGGTGAGGATAGTTTGCAAGGCGAGGCTTTGGGCGTAAAATTTTTGGTATCCCCGCAATCTTTTATGCAAATCAACGATAACGTCAGGGATATGATTTACTCCCGCGTGGGGGAATTAATACGCGATAGCGGTATAAGCAACGTTATTGACGCCTATAGCGGTATAGGCATAATGAGCAATATTTTCGCTAAGTATGCCGACAAGGTATATGCAATAGAGATAGTACCGCAAGCCATTGCAAATTCTCAGGTCTTGGCAAAACTCAACGGCAATAGCGACAAGATAATAAATATCTGCGGAGATTGCGCAGAGGAACTTCCTAAAGTTGTATCCCGTCTTAGCGATTCAATCGTAGTACTTGACCCACCGCGTAAAGGTTGCGACACAGCCGTTTTATCCGCTCTATTGTCTGCGTTGCCTGACCAAATTATTTACGTGTCGTGCAATCCCGCGACTTTGGCTCGCGACGTAAATTTACTTCTTGAAAAGTACGAACCTGCTTCAATAACTCCATACGATATGTTCCCCAACACCAAGCATATCGAAACTCTAATTTGTCTTAAACGAAAATAGCCGAAATAACGGCTTTTTGGGGCAAAATAGGGGACTAAACCTGAAAAATAAGCGCTTACAATCCAAAACGGAGAGTAAGTGCACATTTTTTATGTCCGGAAAAGGTAAGACAAATTATAGCTTCAACCTTAGCAGAAGACTACGAACAACATCGGTTTGCGGAAACATTTCGACTGATTTTGCACCCGTAGATAAACTTGATTTTTTGTTCGTTTTTTGCTATAATAATAAAAACCAAAAGTAAATGCTATGTAATGGAGGTAAGCGAATGTATAATTCCCAACTTACAACATTCATTTCGGTGGTTGAGAACGGCAGTTTTACAAAAGCTGCGGACGCATTATTTATCACACCGCCCGCCGTTATGAAACAAATAAACGCATTGGAAGAACGACTTGGTATAGCTCTTTTGACCCGCACGAATCACGGTTTGCAACTCACTGAAGCAGGGAAGAGTTTTTTGCAAGACGCAAAATATATTATAGATTATTCCAACAGGGCAATCGAGAAGGCAAAAGAAATAGACAATAAAGATAAACAACAATCTATTCGTATCGGCACGTCGGTTATGACGCCCGCTAAATTTTTGCTTGACGTGTGGGCTAAAATTCAAAAGTATAATCCGCACTT
>CAMWPK010000033.1 GCA_947176115.1 uncultured Clostridia bacterium | reverse complement strand
GTATAGAATATTATAGAGGGAACTATGTTTGATACTCATACACACTGCAGACACTCGCACGATAGCAAAGTAGACCCAAGGGATATGATTGAGAAAGCCATATCTATGGGTATGGATTATATTGCCTTTACCGACCATTTTGACGGCGACTTGACTTTTCTGCCTGAGTTTGACTACATTCCTCAAATTCAACTCAAAAGACACTTTGACGAAATAGAGAATCTTCAAGAAGAATATAAGGACAAAATCTACGTTGGCGTGGGTATTGAATGCGGATATATGAAAGAAGCCAACGAATTGTATCAGGCAAAACTTTCGCCATATAGCACAGATATAATTATCAACTCTATTCACACTATAGAATACGAAGATTGTTATATGCCGTCATACTTTACGAAGCGCACCAAAGAGCAAGCGTACGGCGCATACCTCAAGGCTGTGAGAGAAAGTCTTGATTGCCCGTACCACTACGACAGCGTAGGACATATCGGTTACGTAGTACGTAAAAGTATTTATGAAGATAAGTCGCTTGAATACAAAGATTTCGCTGATATTATCGACGAAATCTTAAAGACCATTATCGCAAAAGGAAAAGCCTTGGAGATAAACTCTCAAAGCAAAGGTACGGGACTTGATTTCCTGCCCTCAACTCAAATATTACTAAGATATAAAGAACTTGGCGGAGAACTGTTGACGTTTGGTTCTGATACTCATACTTGCGAGCGTCTTGGAGAGAAATACTCTCTCGTCGCAGAATGGCTAAAAGCAAACGGCTTCAAAAATCTTTTCAAATATATATCTCATAAACCGATAGCGGTAAAACTCTGATTATTTTACGTTGTTGCCAAAACGCTTTATTTTGCGCGTAGTAGTCTTTTCCAACGCGCAGTCCAATACTTCGTAATTATTGATATGCTTATATCTTGGCATCTTTTCGTTTATGTCGCTGATTATCTTTCCAAGCGAATTCTTAATATCGCTAATACTTGGTATATGTCCCAGCTTCTTTTTTATAACGTCTATATTGGGGAAAATTCTAGCCTTGACTTCCGTCTTACCTCGCTCTTGCGAAGCTACCACTAGCACGTCTTCAATCTCAGGGAAATTCGACAGTCTAGCTTCGAGTTCCTCAGGATAGATATTCTTTCCGTTTTCGGTAACTATGACGTTTTTACTTCTTCCCGTAATATACAACGCGCCATCACTATCCATTCTTCCCAAATCGCCTGTGCGGAACCAACCGTCCTTAAAGGCTCTATTCGTGGCTTCTTCATCTTGGAAATATCCTAGCATTATATTCTCGCCCTTTGCAAGTATCTCGCCTATTCCCTCTTCGTTTGGTTCGTCTATCTTAAGCTGAACGTCAGGAATAGCAATACCCGTAGACTTAGGATTGAAATAAAAATCGCTGTTACCTGCCAAAAGCGGAGAGCATTCCGTCAATCCGTAGCCCTGCAAAACCTTTATGCCGAGCGCTTGGAAGTCCTCTACTATTGCGCTATCCAAGTCTGCCGCTCCGACGATAAAAAGTCGCGTCTTTCCGCCTAGCGACGCTTTGACTTTTGAAGATATTATCTTGCGAATAACAAACGGCAATTTGCCCACTGCCTCGGCAAAAGAATACTTCTCAAAAATTTCTTTGTATTTTGACGGACATTTTTCCTTAACCGATTGACAAATCTTTTTGTCAACCATTTTAAGCAAAGCCGGAACCACTACCAAAATCGACGGAGAATACTCGACAATATTTTTCGTAACCTTAAGAAGCGAATCGCAATAAGAAATACATGCTCCGCGCGACAACATCAAAATGCAATTGAGCGTACATTCATACGTATGGTGCAAAGGCAAAATCGACAGCGTAACGTCGCTTGACTTTATATTCACGACTTTAAGCGTAGATTGAATATCTGCAAGCAAGTTGCTTTGCGACAGACATACTCCTTTGGCGCTACCCGTAGTACCAGACGTAAATATGAGTACGCGCATATCGTCTTTTGAAATCTCTATGCCGTCAATTTCTTTTTCGTCCTTACATGGAATAAGCGAATACTCTTTGTCAATAGCGTCAAATGAGAACAACGCGCGTGACGCAATGCTTTCAAATGCCATTTTCGAAAGTATCTTTCCATCGGCGCATATAGCGCTGACGTCGGCGTGTTGAAGGAAATTCTCAATATCCTCTACGCTCAACTCTTTGTCAATAGGCACAACTACTCCTACGCTAGCCGCCGCCAAATAAGATAGCGCCCATTCGTAACTGTTGTTGCCGATAACGGCTATATATTTGTCTTTTAGTCCTTGCGAAATAAAATAGGAACAGAGATTGTAATATCTTTGTCTTAGTTCTTTATATTTAATACGTCTATACTTACCGTCCTTTTCTCTAAGCAAAAAAGCAGTCCTTGAAGAATACTTTCTCGCCGACAAATTGACAAGTTCTCTAAAACTTTCGAGTCGTTCTACTTTATACATATGTTTCATTATATTCACCTAGATGCAATAAAATACGTATATCTTGACTTTTCAATCAAAATCTGTTACTATTATATCAACAATCTGTTGGAAAATCAACAAACAGTATTTTTATAAATGTATTGTTGGGAGTAGAAATAATCTTTTTTGCTTCCAAACCGACATAATTGAAAAAAGTGTTGTGTAAAATTTTCTAAATAAAAAAGGAACCATATTTATGCAAGAAACCAGACGCGTAAGAATGACTAAAAAAATAATAAAAGAAGCCTATATAGAATTACTGTCCTCCAACCCTGACAAAAGGCTGTCAATAACAGATATTTGTAATTGCGCAGATATCAACCGCTCAACCTTTTATATGCACTATGAGGACGTAAACTGTCTTATAAAAGAGATTGAAGACGATTTGATTTCGCAAATACCCAACGTCGCGGGTGTAGAATCAATATCTAATGACAAAGAATTTATCAATTTGCTTGAAAAGACCTATGACTACGTAAAAGCTAACAACAGCGTCTTTACCGCGCTTTTGGTAAGACTAGACAGCAATAAATTCAAGGAGAGATTAACCAGCTCTGTGCTGGATAAATACAAAAATCTCCCCATAAATAACGACTCAATTCTATCTAAATACGGATACTTTTATTGCATTAACGGAGTTATCGGACTGCTTAAAGAATGGATAAACGATAATTTCCCTATTTCAAGTCGCGAGTTGGCAGAATTGACGTTGAGAATGTCTATGGGCGCAACCAACTTCAACAAATAGTTTTTTAAGAGAAAAAGTCTTTAACGATTTCTTTACCGCCAAATCGATATACCTTGCCGTCTTTGATATGTATTGCCATGTCGCAAAGAGCGTCTGCGCATCTTACGTCGTGCGTGACGGTAAGCATAGTATTTCCCGTCTGCTTATGAATTTCATTGAGCGCGGTTACCAGCCGTCTAAGTCCGTCGTAATCCTGACCGACCGTAGGTTCGTCAAGTATAAGCACGTCAGGCTTACTTGCGACTACGCTAGCTATAGACACCAATCTTTTTTGACCTTGCGAAAGCGATTGCGGATGTCTGTCGAGCAAATGCGCCACGCCCAAGATATTTTCAATACGCTCCGCATATTCTTTGCTCTCGGCGCAAAGTTCTATTTCCTCCCTAACGGTGGGCATAAAGAGCTGATAGTCTGGATTTTGATATACTACCCCCACTCTCTTATAATACTTCTTGCTTCCGCTTTTTTTCTGTCCCAGCTTGCTATCGATATATTGATATATATTACCGGCAGTGGGCTTGCTTAATCTTGCAATAAGTCGTAGAAGCGTAGTCTTGCCACAGCCGTTCTCACCAAGCAAAAGCATTCTTGCTCCCTTGGGAATTTGACAACTTACATCTTTCAAAATCTCTCTTTTCTTCACGACGAATTTTACGCTTTTAATATCGAAAACACTGTCTTTGATTTGAAAAATAGGACATATATCCTCTATTGCTTTGGTCTGCTCTTTCAAGAACTCTTGCCTATTCTCCACTTCAATAGCTTTACCTTGCGATATGTGCCAAACTCTATCGACAAAGGGCATAACCATATCCAGTCTATGTTCGACTACGAGTATGGCGTATCCCACCTTCGCCAAGGACTTAAGCGTATCCATAAGAAGTTGACCTCCCTGCCTGTCTAGATTGGCAAGAGGTTCGTCCAATATGATAATTTTTTGTCCCATCGCAAGCGTGGAGGCTGTGATAAGTCTTTGCTTTTGTCCGCCCGAAAGAGAGCGAGTTTTCCAATTAGGCGATAGCTTCATAAGGTTGCATACTATCTCAATTTGCTTTGCGATTTTTTCTTGAGAAAAAGCAAGATTTTCGCATCCGAAAGCAATTTCGTCCTCGACGATTTTATGAACAATCTGCTCGTCAGCGTTTTGCAAAACTATGCCTACCTTTCGGCAAATATCCCCCATCTTTTTGCCGGCAATATTCTCGCCGTCAATGATTACTTGTCCTTCGAGCGTTCCGCTGTTAACGTTGGGAATTATACCGCAGATAATGGAAGCAAGAGTGCTCTTACCCTCGCCGGAATGTCCTGCGATAAGAGATATTTCGCCGTAATCGGCGCGAAAGTCTACGCCGTCGAGTATTTTAGTTTTCCCATCGTAGGAGAAAGTTATATCTTTTAACAAAACCGCGTTCATAATACCACCGTTAAAACGACGCCTGCAATTATACCGAGTATAAACAATACGTCAAATACGTTTATATATTCTTTTTTGTAGACCGTATACTTTGTTTTGCCAAGCGTAAAACCGCGCGTTTCGATAGATAACGCAAGTATATCCGATATATCCACAATCCTAGTGACAAGAGGAATTAAAAAAGCGCGATAAAAGATTTTGGGATTGAGAATACTGCCAGCGCCTCTGGTTTTCATCGCTTCGCGCACACGCTTTATTTCCGCCCTTAGAACGGGAACGAAACTGTACATAATCAAGACGCCCAACGTGACGACACGCGGAACTTTAAGTTGTGATAAATTTCTTGTAATTGCCGTTGGCTCTATGCTCATTCCGGGAATGACTGCAATGACGACCGCAAAAAATCTAGTAACCATTGCAAGCGCAAAGGCGTGGTTGCGCGAGGCTAGATAACCTATACCGTAGAACGCTCCTCCCGCTATAACCAAAACCGGCAAAACTCTTAGGCAAGTTTTCCAACAACCGAAAATCAACAACCATACGTAAACGCCTGCAAGAAAATACAATCCCCGAATATCCGTGGCTTCTATCAGTCCAAAGACTATTATTATTGCAGAAGAAATCGCAACAAATAATGGATATATGTAGTTTTTGTACTTCAAAAAACTCATTCTTTCAATTTACCCGCTTTTTTAAGTTCACGCATAATTATCATACCTATAACTGCGCCTACGAAACATATCGCAACTACCGCTACGCTTATGCCTATCGCCACGCCTGCATTGGTACTGCCCGCCATAAACATTTGCTCCGCGTCCTTACCTTTGCTGATTGACGGGAACACGTTGTAAAGCAAAATCAACACCGGAAGCGTCAAAGGCATATACAGCGTTCCTGCAACTACGCACGCCCAATCGTTTTTGTATCCGCGGAAAATCAACAAAGCTACTGCTTCTGCGACTAGCGCGCAAGCGATAATCGATACCATAGGCGTAAACATAAACGCAAGGAAAATCGAAATAAATATCGATTGTAATAAAAGCGCTCCGGGTTTTCTAACTTTCATCATACCTATTACGGGAAGTATAGAAAACTGCAGTCCTAAGCAAATCTGTATTATACCAAAGACTTGAACTCCGCTTACGAATGGCATTACTACGCCTGTGACGAGCGTGCAAGCCGTGATAATAGCCAAGAATACTATGTCCTTTATTTTATACTTTTGAAAAAGTTTGTTATTTTTTTCAAGACTTACAGCCTGCTCTTTGCGCGTATCGCTAACGCTTTGGGGCTTTGTATTCTCGCTTACTCTTGCGGTTTGAGCAATATCCGCTACCGCTTCCTTTTCTTGGTCAATGCTCTTAATGTTGTCAATAAGCAAATCCGCAAGAACGCTTTCATTTGGGACGTTGTCCTTCTTTTCCTCTTCCATTTTATTCTCCTTTCTCATTCAAACTTATTATACCGTCTTTTATCGTATACACCCTATCGGCAATAGCCATAGTCGAGAGTCTGTGCGATACGAGAATTATGCACTTGTCTTTTCGCTGATCGGCGAGAGATTGCAATATAATTCCCTCGTTGATACTGTCTACGTTGCTCGTAGGCTCGTCAAGAAGTATCAATTTACTACCGCTCAAAAAAGCTCTTGCTAGTCCTATTCTCTGCTTTTCGCCCGCGCTGAGATTATCGCCCGACAAACCTACTCTTGACGAATAGCCCTCAGGCAAACTCATTATCAAGTCGTGTACGGAAGCCTTTTTACACGCTTCCTGCATTTCCTGTGGCGTAGCGTCTTCTTTTGCCAGCCTTAGATTTTCTTCAACCGTATCGTCGAAAAGATAAGTGCTTTGACTGACCATAGTTACGTTGGAAAGCAAACTATCGGTATTGATATTTTCTATATCTTCACTGTCATACGCAATGCTTCCGCCGTCTTTTTGCCAAAATCTCAAAAGTAGCTTAAGAAGTGTAGATTTACCGCAACCGCTCTCTCCTACAATACCCACGATTTCGCCGTTTTGCGCTTGCAAATTTATATCTTTGAGCACTTGTATATTCTTGTCGTAGGCAAAGTTCAAGTCCTTGACCTCAAGCATATTAAAGTCCATATTTTTAGCGTTCTCAATAGGCAATACCGCAGGTTGTTCCTCAATGAGATTGAGTACTCTATCTCCCGATGCAAAAGTCTGCGTCAAATTACCGGGAAGCGCGGATATAGCTATAACGGGACCGAAACTGCCGAATATCGCAACTATTGCTATAATCATTGAGCCAATCGAGATAAGCTGATTGATATACAACGCTATACCCACTATAAGCGAAATCAATATGAATAAAGATACGGCAAGTTCAGTAAGCGCGCTTGCATTTACGATATTCTTCTTCATATCGTAAGTAAGCGACAGCAATTCGTCTGATTTTTTATCGACTTGTTTTTTTCTCTCATCGCCCGCGTTATGATAGATAATATCTTTAATACCCTTGATGCTGTCCATGAAATATGCATTGAAGAGCGAGAAAGCCTTTCTATACTCCACACCGCTTTTCTTTAACAACTTAGACGATATCAGCGGTAATACTATGCCTATCGTCAAATATCCTGCCAAAGCCACCAAAGATAAATACGGACTGCCTATTACGCCTACGAAAATCGCGACTGCCAGCGATACCAATATAGCTATACAGATTGGCGAAACCGTATGCGCATAAAAGACTTCCAGCGTCTCTATGTCCGAAGTAATCATAGCTATGATACTTCCCTTTTTCTTGCTCTCGAGTTTAGCAGGGCAAAGTCTTCTCAACGCTTTGAAAATCTTATCTCTTAAAGTAGCAAGAAGTTTGAATGCTATAAAGTGATTGGAATACTGCTCGAAGTATCTCAATATACCTCTAAGCGCACCGCAACCCACCGCCAACCCAATAATCAAACCGTAAGACATCGCAACGCTTTCGCCCAACGCCTTTGCCACGCCTATTGCGCCGAATACCGTCACTCCCATTGCGCTGATAAAGCCCAGCGAGCCGTTTATAACCGCCAAAATCATTATATAAGCAAGCGACCCCAGCAAAGCAATTAGTCCTGCCATAATCTTGATACCGCTTCTTCTCAAAGGCTTGTGGTTTTTCATACTCTCACCTCCGATTTAACTTGCTTATATCCATCTTCGAGCGACTTTTGCGTATTATACAGCTTGCTATACTCGCCCTCTTTATCGCAAAGTTCTTTGTGATTACCGCTTTCAATAACCTTACCGTCGTCTAGCATATAAATATTGTCGGCGCCCGTCACGTTGGCAAGTCTATGCGATATTACTATTACGCATGCTTGTTTGGCAAGGTTTTGCACTTCATTCATTATAATAGCTTCGCTTTCTATATCTATATTCGACGTAGCTTCGTCAAATACGTAAATATCTTTCTTAGCCACCAAGTTTACAGCCAAAGCAAGACGCTGTCTTTGTCCGCCGGATATGTTTTCGCTATCCTCGCTGATAACTTTCTCCAACCCGCCGTTTTCGTTTACGAAATCTAATAGATTGACTTTTTTGAGCGCGTCGAAAATCTCTTCTTGCGTTACGTCTTTATTGGCTAAACGGAAGTTGTCGAGTATACTCTCGTTGAAGATATACGTATTGTAACTTACGACGCCAAGATGAGAATAGTAGTCGTCGCGAGATAAGCGCGACAAATCTTTTCCGCCTATTCTAACACTGCCTTTGCAAGGTCGCAACGCGCCCGCAATAAGATTGACAATCGTTGACTTACCGCTTCCGCTCTCGCCTACGATTGCCGTCATACCTTTATCGAAAACCATATCTACGTCTTGCAATACTTTGCGTTTGCCATCGTATGAGAAGTCAATGTCTTTCAATTCCAAAAGACTATCCTCTACTTTTTCCTCTCCCCATTCAGGCAAATCTGCGTCAAGCAGTCCGCATATCTTCTTACCTGCGCTTGCGCCGTTCATAGCCACGTGAAAAGCGCTACCGAGCGCGCGAAGCGGTAGGAAAAATTCTACGGCAACCAAAATCAAAAAGAGCGCCATAATAGGATTAAGTCCCCTTTCGGCAACGCCCCATATAGCAACCGCTATACCTGCGCCTGCGCCACCGTAAGCCACAAAGTCCATAATCGTCGTGCTTGCGAGTTGCATTACAAGTACTTTCATTGTTATTTTGCGGAAGTCCTCCGACTTGCCGTTCATCTTGTCGTTGTATCTGCCGTCCGCCGAAAATATCTTGAGTTCTTTCAGTCCTTGAACACAGTCCAAAAAGCCGTCGCCCATAGAGATATATTTTCCCCAATACTTGGCAAATATCTTCTTTGCGTATTTAGATACCGCAACTATAGATATTGGTATTAGCGGAACGCACACCAATAGCACGAGCGCAGTTTGCCAATCAACAGTTACGCAAATTGCAAATAGAATAATAGGCGCAATAAGCGAATAGAAAAATTGCGGAAGATATGACGTGTAATACAAATCAAGCTGTTCTACGCCCTCGATACTTACTTGAGTAAGTCCGGCAATATTCATTCCCTCAACGCTTTTTAGACCCAGCTTAAGCGTCTTGTCATATACTTTCTGCCTGAGTTGTTTTTTTACTTTAGAACCTAGCGAGGCTTTGATTCTACCGCCTAGCACGCTAAAACACAGCCTGAGAACTATACCTACTGCGAGTAAGACCACCGGAAGGATATATCCGTTTAGTTCTTTGCCGGCGTACGCTAAGCCTATTACCCAACATATACATGCGGTAATGCCTATATTCGTCAGTAGCCCAAGTACGGACACTATTATTACTTTGACAATGTCTATTTTGTCATCTAATAATCTAAATAAATCTTTATCAAGCATATCCTTATCCTATCAATTTTGCATTCGACAAATCTACTTTTATTGAAAAAGCAACGTCTTTTTTCATCATTGATACGTAACCTGTCATAGCTAATTTGTTATTCAAAGCCTCTCTGTTTATCTCAAAGGTATATCCGTACATATCGCTTTCTTCAATACTTTTACCTGCCTTTGAGTCAAGTTTAACGTTGGAAAACGCGTTGTTCTTGCAATAAAAAGTCAAAGTCATACCATCTGCGCTTACCGCAAGTTTTACCTTGTTATAACAATAGTTGCCTATCATAGTTTTGCCCATAGCGCTGGTATCGTCAATTTCATAATCGATTTCGTATATACCCGTTTCTTCCTCGTCTATGTCGCAAATACTACCGAATTCTCTTCCGTATTTGTCGCTACCGCTTTGACTGCCCAATCCGCCTGGATTGTCGCAAGCCACAAATACGACTAAAAGAGTTATTAATAAACAAAAGATTACTGCGCCGGTAATTATCTTATTTTTCATTATCTTCTCCTTGTTGTTGCGCTTTTTGCGCTTTATTTTTTTCTTTCTTTTCTTTTCGTTTATATTTTATAGTTTCAGATACGTGTCTAAAAGCTATTATCGGGTGAGAAAACATCATTCTAGGTCCGGAAAATCTCATTACCTCCGATATCTTCTGCCTCATGGACGGCTTATAACAATGTATCTTGCAATTTGAACAAAAAGTCTTATTATCTCCAAATGGACATTTTTCTCTGCGCGCTTTGGCGTAATCGGCAAGTTCTTGACACTCCTGACAAAGCCCGTTCTTACTCCTATGCTTCCTCTTGCAGAATATGCCTATCATTATATTGACAATTTCGACGTCCTTGTCTTTTTGCATAGCTTCTCCGTATTACTCACGTTACAAATATATTAGCTTTGGCTAACTTTTAATACAAAAAAAATAAAAATTAGCAGATTATTAGCCTCAACTAACTTATTCGAGTATATTTTAATATGCAAACACTTATTTGACAAGAAAAAGTTAGCGATAAATAACTTTTTTTTAATTTACAATTATGCTATTAA
>CAMWPK010000032.1 GCA_947176115.1 uncultured Clostridia bacterium | reverse complement strand
TCTTTAATTTCAATAAATTCAGCGCATTCTGTGCATAGAAATCTAAAGAATATTTTTAGGTCTTGAGCATAAGCCAAGCGGGTGAGTACGGAAGTGCGAGGCTCTATACCTAAAAAAAATTCACTACAAATTATTGGCAATTCTTTTATGAGTTGTCTTAACTTAATATTATTATCATAATTTCTTTGATCAAAATACGAGTTTTCTGCCATAGCTGTATTATAACACAAATATTACTAATAGTCAATTTATCAATAATTTTATCAGATATTACAATTGAAAATTCAGAACAAAGCTCAATATGAGTAAATTACTCATTATTTTTCTTAAGTAAGCTGATTGTTTTATAAAACGACTTTATTTATAATAATATTAGTATAAATACTACTAATTTTATCAAAACTATTCGCAAAGGTATCGTTTTGCGAATAGTTTATTATACTCAAACACTCTTCTCCCAAGTATCAATTGGTCAAGTTTATGTCAGTATATCGTCAAAAATATGATGATTCGCAAGCATTATCTATAGTTTATTATGGTTTATGTCAATCAACTTTTAATTGATGTCAAAATTTTTTTCGAAAAATTATTATTGATTATTAGTTATTGTAAAGCAATTTGTTGATTTTTTTAGAATTATATAGTAAAATAGCATTAAAGAAAGTTTTTTGGGAGGTAATACCTGCATGGAGAAAGATAATTTCAATGCTAACGTTGATTTTGTCCGCGGACAAGCCGACATGATTGTTTTATCTGCTCTATCTGATACTGACAAATACGGTCTTGAAATTTTAAGCGCAATTCAAGAGCGAAGCCAAGGTATGTACTCCTTGAAGCAAGCTACCCTATACAGTAGCTTAAAACGACTTGAGAAAAACGGCTACGTACATTCCTACGACGGAGATATTTCAAACGGCGCTAAAAGAGTTTATTACGGGTTGACACAAGTTGGTCGCGAACATTTGGAGAATGATAAATCTTATTGGGAATTTTGCAATTTCTTAATGTCAAATCTTATTTCTGATAACAAATTTGATCCCCAAAATGAAAATAAACCTTTTGACCCTGCCGATTTTAGACCTCTAACTCGCAGATCAAGAGGCGAAAAAGAAGATAAGGAACAGGAAAAAGAAGTTGTTGTTAAGTACGTTTACGTAAAATCCGATGATATTCCGGAAGGCGCAGACGTAGTATATGTATCCCCTGAAAACGTTCAAGAAATCGAGAATAACTCCTCGGTTGAAAGTACTCAAATTGAATCTGGTGATAATGATACGCAAAATCAAGAGATAACTACTCTTTCTGATACCGGAAGCGAATATCAGCCTAGTTTTGTATTGGTTGACGATGAAAGAGATATTATTGATAGCGATTATGATTATAGCATAGCAGGCGACGGAAACGTAGAAAATGAAGTTTCTATAATAGAAACAGATGTTCAAATCCAAAATGAAAATGCTCAATTAGAAGTATCTGAAGTTCAAGAACTGTCTACTGAAGAGAATACGGATTATCAACTAGAGGATGTCAAAACTATAAGCAGTATTGTACAATCTGATAGTCAAGAAAGTATATCAGAAAATATTGACATTATTGCCCAAGATTCATCGCTAGCTGTAACTGAAGAAAATGTCGAGAAACAACTTGAGGTTGAAGAACTTGTTGAAGAAATCGACATCGTTAATGATGCTCAGCCGACAGAGATAGAGGCTCCGGTGGCAGAAAACGTCGTTGAAGATAATAATGAATCAGTTCAACAAGAAGAAGCAAATCCTGCGCTAGAACAGTCCACTCTAGAGCAAACTACTACTACGGAAAATGAAAACTATAATTTTTCAAATAGACCGTTACGCAACTCAACGGACTCCTCCCCTGATTCTTTCGCATCAATATTCTCAAATTATGCAAGAGAAAATGATGTCAATTATGTTGAGTCGTTTAGCGAATTGTTTGACGTTGAGGACGAAGAGGAATTGCTTGAGCAAGAAAGTGGCGCAGATATCGAATATCTAACTATGAAAGAAATGGTATATAAATACCAAGCCAAAGGAATAACAATCAAGCCTTATGAAAAGAGAAATACTATGGAGTATTATGTAAATAGATACTACTTCTCCAACAAACTTCATTTTCATGCTTCCCTGATTATCTTTGCCATATTTGCTGTCGAATTGTTTATATCTCACTTTATTTGTAACCGCGGAACCAACAAAATCTCAGATTTGTGGCTGTTAATGATATTCGCATTGGCAATATTCCCTGCAATTAGAGGCGTAATGTACGTTATAGATCCAACTCGAAAATCGTTGGCAAATTATAATCCAAAGACGTCAATCTTAATTTCGCTATTACCGGTAATAACTTTGCCAATAGTATTTGCTTTAATGGCATTCGTACAATTTGGCGCAAATATCAACGATTATTCATCTATGGAGCGTACGATAGTTGTTCCAAGCGTATTATTGTTTAATATACCGCTCTTTTCGTTGATATACACTTTGTTGTATAGAACTTATAAGTATCATGTAAATTAAAAAGAAGGGCCTACCCTTCTTTTTTTTGTTCCTTTTGTCTATTTTATAATATTGCTCTTGTCATAACAAGATTTTGATTTAGAATAAATTTTTTCATTTTCTACTTTCTCCTTTCTCGTGAATTTTGAAGAAATTTTATTGAAAAATGACATTAAAGTGCTTTCCAATTTAGAGCTGAACTTAAATGCAAGAACTACTGCTACTAACGCTATAAATATTATGGCAATCCATATGGGGATGCCGTATCCGGTCAAAGGAATGGCTGAAAAGCCTTTGAATGCTCCTTCCATAATAAGAATATTTAATGGTCTAGTGATCAACATTATTATAAAGAATTGCCAATACTTCATATCAGTAATTCCCGCAACTATACACAGTAAATCATCAGGAAAAAAGGGAAATAAAAACATTAAGGTTAAGACGACTTTGTCTTTTCCTTGTGTAATTTTAATATATTTATTGTATGCATTTTTTCCAAATAGCCATATAATTAACTTTACACCGAATTTTCTTCCAAGGTAGAATGCAAGCATTGAACCTATCATCATGCCCACTACGCTGTATAGAAAAGTTGGCCAAAAGCCAAATAGCGCTACACCTGCCATTGTTGTTAATGCCGCAGGCAGAGGAATTGAAGTAACTTGTAGGAACTGCATTATAATAAAGATTATTCCGGCATATGCTCCGTATTTTGACAAAAACGTTTGAATTTTGTCAGTACTATTAAATTTTGTCATTAAATCATACTTGAGTATGACGTAATAACATATTGAGGCAAAAGCTAGAATTGCGCATGCGCTCAACATCCACCGTATGCACTGTTGATAATTTCCTATTGCGCCGAAGAAAGATAAAGCTAAAATCGGCAAATTAAGTATCATGCTAATTACTTTGACGTAATAATTTACGTCAAAGTTTGCAAAAGTATATAAAAGCGTAACGTTGCACACTATAAGCAAAGAAAATATTATTATTAAGGAAACGCATCTTGATCTTAGTGTCATAACTCATAAATAGTATAAGCATTTGACAAAAAAATAATTACTCTTGTATCAAAAGATTATAATAAAATATAAAAATAGGATTTGCTTTTATTTATTGCAAATCCATATTCTTTTTTACTCGCTTAATTGCATCGGTTGCCAATTTGTCGCACCTATTGTTATATTGATTGTCAGCATGCCCCTTCACTTTTATAAATTTTACTTTATGCTTTGACATAAGAAGTAAGAGATGTTTCCAAAGGTCGTCGTTTTTAACAGGAGATTTATTGGCAGTTTTCCAATTATTCTTCTCCCATTGAGTTACCCAACCTTCAGAAAAAGCATTGCAGACATATGCAGAATCGCTATACACTTGCACGTCACAAGGCTCCTTAAGCGCGCTCAATCCCTGTATGACGGCAAACATTTCCATTCGGTTATTTGTCGTATCTTTATTATATCCGCTCAATTCTTTTTCATGACCGTTGTACATAAGAATTGCACCCCAACCGCCAATGCCTGGATTACCTGAGCAAGCTCCGTCTGTGTATATCGTTACGCTCTTCATGACTTGCTCAATTCCTCGCTTCTAATACGACATTTATCTATTCCTTCAATTATGCTCTTATCTAATGATTTTTCTCTAAAAGTATCAATCGCCTGTATCGTTGTACCGCCTTTTGAACATACTTTTTGAATCAAAGCATCGAGTTCTTCGCTCGAATTAGCCACCATTTTGCTAGCGCCTATCATTGTAGCTATGGTTAATTCTTTACTTTGCTCAAAACTCAAACCGCCTTTCACTCCTCCGTCTATCATCGCTTTTATAAAATAATAGACGTATGCAGGTCCGCTACCGCTGATAGAAGTAACAGCGTCAAAATACTTTTCGTCTACTCTGACAATCTTAGAGATTGTTTTGAAAATACGTTCTACAAAATCATTGCTATCTTCGTCTGTGTTATAAGAAGTAATAGCGCTTACGCCTTCGCCGATTGAACAAGGCGTGTTGGGCATAATTCTTATTACTTGACTGCAATTGCATGCCTCGGCAATAGTTTTTGTATTTACTCCCGCCATAATCGAGATAATGCATTTGCAGTTATTGTCCGCTAAATTCACTGAAATCTCCTTAAAAATCTGTGGCTTTATTGCAAGTACAACGTATTCGCAAGTTGATAAGACGTCTTTATTATCATTTGTAAAAGCTATTCCTCTATACGGCTGACTTATACTTGGAGTTGATATATACATATCCTCTGCTTTTAGTAAATTGCTATCTAATAAGCCGTTTATAATGGCTTTTGCCATGTTACCGCAACCTATAAATCCAAGTTTATATGTGTAATTCATAAATTTAACTCCAAAATTCTTTTATTCTCTTGACACTTCCTAAAAGATTATATATAATGTTTAAGAAGTTTTTAACTATCACTTATTTTAGGGGAGTGGCTCAACGGTAGAGTAGTGGTCTCCAAAACCATTGGTTGCGTGTTCGAATCGCGTCTCCCCTGCCAAATGACTCTTGCGAGTCATTTTTATTTTTATAGGGAGACGGTATTCGACCAGCAAAGTTCCGCCCTGCGGAACAGTTGCGTGTGACGCTCACTTCGTTACGCTATGCCGTCGCCACGCTCCTTACGAATCGCTAGGAATTTAATGTTGCAAAGTCGTTCTTTCCTACCAAAATGACTCGCAAGTGGCATTTTTTATATAATTACACGTTGACTTGTCCGCTTAATCCTAAAACCTTTTTGTTCTCCTCAAGAATAGGATTGATTACTTCGTTGATATACTCTATTGTCTGCTCTTTTGCGCGTCCTATAAAGTTTTTAGGATCAAGGATGCTGTCTATTTTGTCATTGATTGCGGAAAATGCGCTATCCTTTTTAATTCGCTCAATCAAATCGTTATCCTTGCCAAATTGTTTGACCATTTTTGACGCTTCCATTGAATGAACTCTGATTCTTTCGTGTAATTCTTGTCTGTCACCGCCGGCTTTTACACATTCCATTAGTATTACTTCGGTGGACATAAACGGCAATTCAGCCATAATATGCTTATTAATTGTATTTTCATAAACGACCATGCCGTCTGCGACGTTCATATATATCTCTAGAATTGCATCAATAGATAGAAATGCTTGCGCCATTACTAATCTTCTATTGGCAGAATCGTCAAGCGTACGCTCAAACCACTGCGTAGCGGCGGTATTTGCCGCATTTGCAGGCAACGTCATCACATATCTTGCAAGAGAGCAAATTCTTTCGCTTCTCATAGGATTACGCTTGTATGCCATAGCTGAAGATCCAATTTGATTTTTTTCAAAAGGCTCTTCCATTTCCTTCATATTTTGCAAAATTCTTAAATCGTTTGCGAATTTATAAGCGCTTTGGGCAATTTGCGAAAGTACGGACAAAATATTGTAGTCATACTTTCTGCTATAAGTTTGTCCGCTTACTTCAAAAGTCTTGCTGAAACCCATTTTTTCAACTACTAATTGATTTAACTTCTTAACTTTTTCGTGATCTCCGTCAAAAAGTTGAAGAAAGCTGGCTTGCGTTCCGGTCGTACCCTTTACTCCCCTTAATCTGGTGTTGTCAATAACAAACTGAAGATTATCGTAATCCATTTGCAATTCCTGCAACCAAAGCGAAGCTCTTTTGCCAACGGTAACAAGTTGAGCCGGCTGAAGATGCGTAAATCCCAAAGCAGGCATATTGGCATATTTTAGAGCGAATTTTGCCAATTTATCCATAACGTTGACTAACTTATTCTTTACAAGAATAAGAGCGTCATGATAAATAATTGCGTCCGAATTATCCGTAACGTAACAGCTCGTAGCTCCAAGGTGAATAATCGGCATTGCTTTGGGGCATTGTTGACCGTAAGCGTAAACGTAAGCCATTACGTCATGTCTTACTATTTTTTCTCTTTCCTTGGCAACATCAAAGTTAATATCTTCTAAATGCGAGCGCATTTGCTCTAATTGTTCGTCGGTAATATTCAATCCAAGTTCTTTTTCGCTCTCTGCAAGAGCTAACCACAATTTTCTCCACAAAATCATACGAGTTTTTTCAGAAAACTGTTCAAGCATTGGTTTTGTTGCGTATCTTGTGGTCAATGGATCTACGTAATTTATTGACATATCTTTCTCCTAAATCGTTGTTATATATTAACTATATTATATAATACAATTTATGATTTCGCAAGAATTTGAATGGTATAAAAGAAGGTTTCTAAAGTAATTGGCGTGAGAAATTTAGATAAGCATAAATTTTAGATTATATGTAAAGAATAATTGATTTTTAGCCAATAATCTAGTTAAATTTATCAATTATTCTAATATTCGAATTAAATAAGAATACTTTTCGGCTTAATTTAGAATTATTTATTGGTTAAGGCTTCATCCAATCGATATAAATACCGTAGCCCTTTGTAGGATCGGAAGTAAAGACATGCGTAACAGCTCCAATTAGTTTACCATTCTGAATAATAGGACTACCGCTCATGCCCTGCACTATACCGCCTGTTGTATCCAACAATCTTTGGTCAGTAATTCTCAATACCATGCTTTTTTCAGACGGAGATGTTTGATTACTAGCCTTGATTATCTGTATTTCATATTTCTGCGGAGCCATTCCGTCAATTGTTGTATAGATATACGCCGTACCGGGTTGCGCGTCAGATTTTGAACCAAGTAATACGTTTTCTCCATTGTACTCTTCTTCAAGTTGACCGTATAAACCGAAGTCATTGTTTGCATTGATATTGCCAAGAGCTTTATCTAGAGTAATAAATGAGCCGTTTAATTCGCCTGCTCTGCCTTTTTGTCCTTTAACATATCCATTAATATTGGCATAATAAATATTTCCGCCGTTGGCAACAATATTGTTTCCGTTCATGTCTTTAATAGTATGACCTAGAGCGTAAAAGTTTTTTCCGTCTGAATAAGTCATAGTGCCTATACCCTCGATTTGATCTTGAAGCAACAATCCCAACTTATTTTTACCGCTTAAGGCATCCAAAGCAGGTTGAATAGTAAATTCTTTAATATTGTCATTACGCTTAATTTTTAGCGTTACTTCATTTTTGTTTTCAATCATGGACGAAATTTGATTTACGTTATCAACGTTTTGATTATCGATTTCCAATAATATGTCACCGCTTTTTATATCAAATTCCTCAACAGGACATACTGCTCCGTCTTTAGTTACTACACTAACTTTTGACGTAATATATAATCCGTTGGTTTTGATAGCGATTCCGAGAGGATAACCTCCTAGTTTAACGTACTTTTCTGCTTTGTTTTCTTGAGCTTTTCCTATAGGAATAATACCAAATAACTTAAACTTGTAAGAATTATTATCGTTTGATACGCTAATTGCGCTATTGAGTTGGATATTTTCCAATGCTAAACACTCGTTTGAAACCGTTGCGCCGTTAACTTTATCAATTTGCTCTATTGATAATGCCAAAATTGACGCAAACATTAATATTACTATTATAGAAATGGTAAAAAATATGCTCTTTTTTGATTTTATATTCATCTTTTGACCTCTCGGATATTAGTTTGAGAAGCCAATAAAAATTTATTCTGATTTTAGCGATTTTTTTTATATTCTTGCGCAAAATCCAGCATTTCTTTTGCATGCGGTATGGCATAAGTTGACTTATCCTGACCGCCGATTAGTCTAGCCAGCTCTTTAAGACGGTTTTCTTCGTCCAATTGAATGAGTTTTGTTATAGTCTGTCCATCTGTAGTTGATTTGTTAATTAAATAATGAGTGTCGGACATTGATGCAAGTTGCGGTAAGTGAGTAATAGCCAGCACTTGCTTATCTTTGGATATATCAAACATCTTTTGCGCAACTATTTGAGCTATTTTTCCGCTTATTCCCGTATCAATCTCATCAAATACCATTGTGGAAATTCCATCAAGGTTTGCAATTATTTTCTTCATTGCAAGCATAAAACGAGATAATTCACCGCCGGAAATTACTCTAGAAAGTTCTTTTACTGGCTGTCCTGCATTAGCGCTAAACATAAATACCGCCTCGTCGCTACCATTAGCAGACGGCAAAAACTCTTCAAAAGTAGGCAATGGCGAAAAATATGTTTGGAATTTGCAAGAATTCATTCCAAGTTGCTTTAATTCGTCTTGTATTTTATCTGCAAGTAGACTTCCTATTTTTTTGCGCTCTTCAGATAGCGCTTGCGTATTTTTGTAAAGTTTTTTAATTAGTTCTTTCTTTTGCGTTTCGTATTCTTTTACTTTTTCTTCTCCGTCGGACAAAAAGTCGTATTCTTCTTGCATTTCGGCAAGTTGTTCTTTAATAACTTCTATAGAACTACCGTACTTCCTCTTCAAGCCTCGAATCAAAGATAATCTTTGCTCGCATCTTTCATACTCTTGAATGCTAAACTCATTGGAATTTGCCATACTTTCTAAAGTATAGGAAATATCTTTTAACTCAATTTTGCAACTATCCAGACGCTCAACTATATCGTCTACAGAATCGTCATATTCTCGTATTTTTGATAGATTTGAAATCAAAACGCTTAAAATACTTAAAATATTTTCGTTATCTTCACCGTTAAGAGCGTTATAGCTCTCATTCAAGGTAGAAATAATTAGTTGAGAATTATTAAGTTTGTGACGTAACGCTACGAGTTCCTCTTCTTCGCCGTCTTGCAAATCAGCTTCGGTTATCTCATTTATTTGATATTCAAGTAAATCAATACTCTTATTTACGTCGTTGAGCGAGCCGTATTTATCCAATTTTTTGCAAATATCTTTGTATTCAAGATACAAATTCTTTTGAATATCTTTATATTTATTAATGCTTTCTTCACCGTATTTGTCAATAATACTTAAGTGATATTGACTATTGAGCGCGGTTACGTTCTCATGTTGCGAATATATATCGGCTAAAGTATTGGCAACCTCTTTTAGCATGCCAAGAGTTACCCTTTGACCGTTTATAGAACAAGTATTCTTGCCGTCAACCGTCATAGTCCTCTTTAATATAAGTTCGTCGTCAAGTTCTATGTCGTAATCTTTAAGTAAATTGACGGTGTTTTCAGAAATATTTTCAAATACAGCCGTAACGCTTGCGCTACTTTCGCCGTACCTAATCAATGATTTATCTGCCCTTTTTCCTAATACAAAACTTAAACTATCTATAATGATTGATTTACCTGCGCCGGTTTCGCCAGACAATATATTAAGCCCTTGAGTGAAATTTATGTCAAGAGATGTAATTAAAGCGATATTTTTTACGTTAAGATTCGTCAACATATCAATAGCTATCCTTAATTATATTTATTACGTCGATTGCATCTTTTTCTGTTCTTGCAACGCAAAATATTGTGTCGTCGCCGGCGATTGAACCCAAAAGCTGAGGCAAATTCATTCTATCTACATAAGCGCCTGCCGAATTAGCCGCGCCGGACACCGTCTTAATTACGATTAAATTACCGGCATTTTGCATGCTAAGCACGCTTTCTTTGAAGATATTGTCATATTTGGCATGCAGTCCATGCTCTTTGTAACTAACTTGCGTATAGCGATACTTCTTTGATTTTCCAGATACCTTAACAAGCCCCAATTGCTTTATATCTCTTGATACGGTAGCTTGTGTGACATTGTAACCGCACTGTTGTAGCATAGTTGCAAGTTCTTCCTGAGTATCTAATTCGTATTGCGCAATTATGTCTAAAATTGCTTGTTGTCTAGTCTTGTTTGACATTCTAATCACCCCAATAATTTAGTTTTGCGCGAAGTTTAGCATAGAAGTTTTGATTATTAAGTCTAACAAACAATGCTTGCTTTTTATCTTTTTCAATAGTTATGTCAATTCCGTCATTTTGAGATTTTGCTACTATTGTGCCGTCTACAATTACTCTCATTATGTCGGTTTTGGTAGATATATTTATACTCATATTATCGTCTACTACTATTGGACAACTATGCAAAGAGTGTGGGCAAATTCCGTTTATTATAAGCGCTTTTACGGTAGGACTTAACACCGGACCGTTACATGAGAGGGAATATGCCGTCGAACCGGTGGGAGTAGAAACAAGTACCCCGTCACTTCGTAAGGTATCCGCC
>CAMWPK010000031.1 GCA_947176115.1 uncultured Clostridia bacterium | reverse complement strand
TTCTTACATTGCATATGTAAAAGCGTGAGTTCTTTAAGATTTTTTTCGCCTTCGCCGATAAGTACCGCGTCAAAGAACGGCGCAAAGGGCATTGGATTGACTACGCAAGGTCCGCCTGCAACGATTGGCGGGAATTCATCTCCCCTCTCGCATGCAAAGTACGGCGCGCCCATTAAGTCTAACATATATACGATATTGGTAAATTGTAATTCAAATTGAACGGAAAAACCTATAAGGTCAAAGGCTTTAATGTCGCGTTTTGTTTCAATTGAAAAGAGCGGAAGATTGTTTTTTCTAAGAAGGTCCGCCATATCTAAATCAGGCGCATAACAGCGTTCGCAAACTACATCAGGCATATCGTTGAGCATATGATACAGTATTCTCGTACCTATATTGCTCATGCCAACTTCATATTTATCGCTAAAACACAATAAGACACGCTCTTTACAGGGCTTGTCCATATCCGGCAAATTATATTCTCCGCCCACATAACGCGCAGGCTTTTGCACTTGTAATAAGATATCTTTTAATTTATCCCACATATTACATCACTAGCGCCGCCGCGCCCATATATCCCGCGTCATTGCCAAGGCTTGCGCCCACCACGTCAACGTAGGGATAGAATCCATTGTTGTCTATATATTCGTTGAGCAAATTCTTGACAGGAAGAATAAGGTCTACGCCCTCGTTTGCAACGCCTCCGCCCAGTACGAAAGCCTGCGGGTGAAGTATGTTTGTCAAACCAATCAAGCCGTAAGTCAGATAATTTATATACTTTTGTACTACGTCTTTAGCCACGCTGTCGCCTGCTCTTGCGCCTATGAACGCCGATTTACCGCTGACGCCGTCTTTACAAATCTCTACAAGCATACTTTTTGGATTTTGCTCAATAGCGCGTTGGGTCTGCTCTGTCAATGCCTTTGCAGAAATAAATTCTTCCCAACAGCCTTTGTTACCGCAAGTGCACTTGTCGCCGTCTACCTGTATACCCATGTGACCTGCTTCTGCTCCGGCGCAACCAAGTCCTTCAAAAAGTTTTCCGTCAATAATTATGCCAGATCCCACGCCCGTGCCAAGCGTTATAAATACGAGGTTTTTGAAGTTCTTTCCGCTTCCGAAACGCTGTTCGCCAAGCGCGGCGCAATTTGCGTCATTGCAAACTTTGCACTCTTTGCCCGTCAAATTCTTGACGTCGCCTGCAAGATCAACACCCTTCCAATTCAGGTTGGCGCATGACATTACAAGTCCGGCGCGAGAGTTGACGATACCGGGTACGCCTATACCTATACCCGACAGTTCGTTGATGTCGAATCCTGCTTCTTCGCATAACGAATTGATATTGCTTATCATTTCAAGCAAAATGGCGTCGTATCCTCTTTCTTTCTGCGTCTTATACGTCGTAGACGACACCACGTTTCCAAAATCGTCAACGATACCCATTTTAGTATTTTTACCGCCAATATCAACACCTGCGTAATACATCATAACCTCTGTAATTAATTGTTATCACTTAAATTTCAATAATGCTAAAATAGCAAAATTACACAAATTATTATAGCAAAAATACCTTGATTTTGCAAGGTATTTTGTACAAATGGCTCTAATACTCCAAATTTATTCTATTTAATACTATTTTGCAGTTGAGTTATAGTCTTTTAGAGCTTCAAAAATACTCGCGCTCAACTCATTCGACATGCACAACTTCTCCAAAGTGCGTTCTTCCACTACGCATACTCTGTCGCCCTTATCGTCGATAACTATAAATTTACAAATCTTATCTCTGCCCAGATAACGCAAAAACTTGAAAAGCGGACTATCTCCTGAGATATAGACGACTTCCTCTTTTAATCCTTGAGTATAATCTTTGACAAAGGGACGGGAATTAGCTAAGTGGTAATAACTCTGTCCTCTACTAGTGAAAATTCCGCTGAGTATCAAAAATAGTCCAAACACCGGCAACGTGACGTTGAGCGTAAAGAATATCAAGACAATTCCCCCGATTAGCATAAGTCCGCCGACAATTAGGGTCAACCACTTGAGAATATTAACTGCCTTAGTCTTATTTTTGACGAGAGAAACTACTACGCGACTTCCGTCAAGCGGATATAGTGGCAAAAGATTGACAAGTCCCAAAGAGAGATTGGCAAAGCATATATCACGGGTATAGTTATATACGTCCGGTATAAGCCACCAAAGAGCTACGATAAAAGTTGCAACCGCCAGATTGAAAAGTGGCGCGGATAGAGCGATAAGTATATTATCGCCGTCATTATAGTCTTCTCCGCACTCCAACGATCCCCCGTATGGCATTATCGTAATGACGCCCATTCCGTAGCCTCTAAGTTTTGCCATACGGTTGTGGGCGATTTCATGCGCGACGATACTGACCAGATACCCGCACAACAGCTCAAATTGTCCCAGTACTAGGAATACCCCTGCAAGTAGGCAAAAAAGCGGGTGCAGTCTAATTTTCACGTCTTAAAAGCCCAATTCAATTATACGGGAAATCAATACTCCGCAACTTATACCGACGCAAATAATAGCCTGAACGATAAATACGTCCAGCACGTTGACTTTCTTTTTCTTTTTAGGCATAGCCTTAGAACGTGTGATATTTTGGTTGGGGATACTTACGCTCTCCGTGATTTTGTAATCGTCGTATTTCATAACAAACTCCTATACATAAGATAGTATAGCATATTTGAGTTATAGCGAAAATATGACTTAAATTTGAAAATTTTCAGATAATATTTGGGGCGTTGATGTTGTCGGCTTTAGCGGATATATTTATTTGATATTCTCCGTTGTCTACTATATCGATATTAATACTGACATCACTGCATAGCGTCATATAGCATCCCAGCAAAAGTCTAAGATCGCTCTCAAGCGCTCTCGTTAAGCCCTCGTAAGCATTGATCTTGTCCTGCATAAGCACTTTTTTAAGTCGCTTTTCCATAATTTTGCTCTCGTTCATATCTACCTACCCGACACCAGTCTTTTTAATTTGCCAAATAACCCTCTATAGCCTTTGGTAACGTCATACAATTTGAAAGTATTGTTGAGTACGTTGCTAGCAATCAAATCTATTGCGTCACGAGAAGAAGACGTATTCATACCTATTCTACCAAGTTGAGAATACACGGTGATGGCGTCGTCTTCAGGAACTACTCCTATGAGCGGACATCTAAGTAACTTGGATATTTCTCCGCCGTTCATCATCTTGCCTGACACAACGAAGTCGCCTCGCACCCTATTGACGATAAGATTAATAGAATTGAGCTTGTAACTGCGAAGTAGTCCCAATACCTTATCGCAATCTCTTATAGCGGGAATATGCGGAGTTGTCACGGCAATAGCCTCGTCACAACAACTTACAGCGCGGTGAAAACCGCCGTCAATACCCGCAGGACAGTCTATTAGAATAAAGTCGAACATACTCTCGATACGCGAAATAAGCTGTCCAAAAACGGCGCTTGTCAGCTTCTCGCTACTGTAAGCATGCGCCGACGGCAATAAATACAGTCCCATTCCCTCTTCTTGCAAAAGCGCTTGATTGATATGGCACTTATTGTCAATCACGTCTGCCATATCGTATACTACACGGTTTTCCATGCCCATAACGACGTCTAGATTGTTCAGCCCAACGTCACCGTCAATCATAAGCACACTTTTACCGCGCGTGGCAAGGCATATGCCCAAACTTGCAAGCACACTCGTCTTGCCAACTCCTCCTTTACCTGAAGTAACGACTATTTTTCTTGCCATAAAATTCTCCTTCTATGGCATTATAAAGTATAAACATTATACAGAATTAGCAGATAAAATAAAAATCGTACTATTTTTGTCGAATATATAAAGAGGACGGAGATTTCTCTCCGTCCTCTTATTGTAATTGATTTTAATTATCCTCATCGGAAGCTACTTCGTCCTCAGCGTCCTTTTCTTTGAAAGTGAAGTGTTGAGCTACGAATGAGTTGCCTTTAACGTGCACATTGGTGACAAGACCTTTCTCCATCAATTCTTCCGTACTCTCGTAAGCCAAATCAGAAGTGTAGTCGGTATCAACGATGTCACGCTTTAGAACTACTCCCATATTTACCATAGTCGCGTCAATCAATTCCATAGCGTATTTTAGACGGCGCGGATTTTTCAACTTGATTGCAAGCGGAGTATCTGCGACTGACTTAACGTGAGAGAAGTCCTCTACTATATACTTTGTATCCACGTAGTCTGCCGGATTGAGCGCAAGATACAATCTCAACGTCTTTCCTCTAATTGCCATACGGGCTACGCAAGCTCTGCCAAAGCGATAAGTTTCGCGCTTTTTGCTCATTCTATCGTGAATCTTCTTGTAAGAGAGCAAGTGATTCTTTACCTGTGAATAGTACTCTTTTACAGCGTCGTCTGATTGTATGAGCTTTGCCTTAAAGGTCTTTTGAGCAAAGTCAAATCCCTTATCCTCAGGTACCTTACCCTTGACGAATCTACGGGTAATAAGATCTCTTTCGATCAATGGCTCAGTTTCTTCATAAGGATACATAGCCGTATAGTCTACAGGCTCAATCTCTTGTTTTTCTGCTCCAACCTTTGCCATTAGAGTAGCAATAAGCTCTTTTGCATACTTAAGACGACGATCGTTCTTAATTCTATACATAAGCGGAGTATCTGCAAGCGACTTGGTCTGCGACGTATCTTCTACTATGTACTTGGTTTCTGCGTAATCGTTAGCGTCAAGAGCAAGGTGCAATCTTAGCGTCTTACCTCTTATCGACAAACGCGCCAAGCACGTACGACCGAAGTTGAAGCTCTCACGCTTTTTGCTCATTCTTGCATGAACTTTGTTGTAAGAAAGCAATTCATTCTTCAACTCGGTATAATAGTCTTTTACGTACTCTTCAGATTGAATAAGTTTTGCCGTAAATGTCTTTGTGAGCAATATGTACCAGCCGTCATCCGTAGGATTGAACAGGAATCTATCGTCTTTCATCATGTACGAAACATTGTCAATAACGACAGTTCTCTCTCTTGGCTTAGGCTCTCTCTTGACAGGAGCAGGCTTTGGTTTTTCCTCAACAACTGGCTGTTCTTCTACAACCGGCTCCTCGACTACAGGCTCTTGCTCAACTACCGGTTCTTCTTCAGCGACAACCTCTTCTTCAGCAGGTTGCTCTTCTTGAACTTCTTCCACTGCTTCAGCTGTGAGTTCTTCTTCCGCAATCTCCTCTTCGACAGGCATTTCTTCTGCCACAGGTTCTTGCTCAACCTTGTCTTCAGTTACGGGTTCTTCTTCCGCTACAGGCTCTTGCTTAGGCTCTTCTTCAGGCTTCTTGTCTATTGTCGGATCTTTAGCCGGCACGTCCTCTTCAGGTTCATCTATACCGTGCTTAAGATTTTGCGAGAATATAACCGCCGTAGCAAATACGGCTATTGCAAGTCCTACTGCTATAGCAACCAGCGTATACAACAAACCTCTTAAAGTCATAGCTGTCGAGGTCGCCGCCAACATCATAAACGGAGCGAATGCAAACAAGTTCTTAGTATCGTCTACGCTTTCTTGCTTTTCTTCAGACGCCACCTCTTGGTTTTCTGAATTTTCTTCAGAAACTACTTCTTCGCTTTCTTTCTCCTCTGTCGGAGCTTCTTCTTCAATATTCTCATCTTGCTTTTCAGATACAACTTGGTCTTCAGTTTCATCTTCAACAGCTTTATCCTCGACTTTCTCGTCTTGCTTTTCTTCAGAAGTGTCTTCTGCAGTGTTCTCAACAGGAGTTACTTCCGCATGCTCTTGAGGCAAATCTATTGCTGTCACCGGCTCACTATTTGCCAACTCCGCCTCTCTCTTTTCTTCTTTTGCTTTCTTAATGAGAGCTTGCTTATAATTCTTTTTCCATTTAACAAGCATAACCAATGCCAACACTTCTACGGCGATAAGCACTACGAAGACTGCAATGCTTATGCCGATTTTTGCCGTAAGGTTAAGCGCACTTATCAAAGTTATCATTATTCAGCGCCTCCTTCTTCTTGTTTATTCTTTTTGCCGGACTTGTTGGTAGTAAGGACCACTATCAAGGCGCCTGCAAGCAATATTACCGCGGTAACAGATGCCAAGATAATGATTGCTACGTTCAAACTACCTTGAACTTCAACTTCAAATACTTGATAGAAGTCGTCGTAGTTTTCAGTGCCTGCTACGAATACCGTAACCCAGTATTTACCTTCGCCAGCTTTATCAATATTAGATACTTCTTTAGTCAAATTCTTGTCAGAATAGTACTTGACAACAAGATTATCTTGACCGAACTTCACTTCAGGCTTGCTGTCTATCCAAGGCAACTGGTCAAGAATTGCAGGAAGTGTGAATCCTTCTTCCTTGAAGCCGTTGACGCCCTTGCCGATTGAGAACGTAACAGTCGCAACAGCGGTCTGGCTGTCCCAGTCGATAACGTAGTTGGCGTTGCCCTTTATGCCTGTCACCGTAGCAACGTATCCCGTACCAACGTTCTCTTGCATACCGTCGAAAGTAAATTCAACTTCGTCGCCCTCGACCTTGCCAATCGCATTTGGATTTGGAGCTTGAGGCTCGCCAATGTATGTAAGCTGAGTATTAACGCCATTCCAATCGAACGTGATAGCCTTAGGAATTATGTTGAACGCTGTAGAAGCCGTGCTTGCTACGATTTCATAGTTAGGATTATCAATCGTAGCCGTAGCAACGTAGTTACCGCTAGATTTAACGTTTCTTTGAGCGCCTTCTACCGTGAAGTTACAAACGTCGTCTGCAACAAGCTGATTTCCTTCTATTTTAGGCGTAGGAGCTTGGAGCTCGCCATTGTAGATTAAGCCGTCCTTATCCCAAGTGAGGTAAATCAAAGCCTTTTTGATTTCGAACTCAAACGTAGCGGTAGCTGAACGTACAACGTAGTTAGGATTGGTAGACTCTGCTACAGCCATATGCTTACCTGCATTAATTCTATCTTCCCACTCAACGTTAACGTAAATTTCGCACACATCGCCATTAGCCAAATCGCTTGCCTTAGCGTTAGCCATCTTTTGGATAGCGCTCGTATGAGGCGCGCCGTTGTATGTGAAATCTCCAGCTGTCCACTCAACGTCTATCTCTTTAGGCCATACTCTCCATTCGAGTTTTGACGAAGAACCAAACGTATAGTTGTCGCTATCCTCGCCGGTAAGTCCTTCTACAGATGCGGTATAGGTACCTGCATTTACAGCCATTACGTTTGAAGCGGAAGCAATCTCAACTTTATCACTGCCGAGAACGCCACTGAATTGATACTCTACTTTATGAGCGCTACCGTTGTAAACATACTTGGTGTCTGCGTCGTAGTTCCACGTAACGCTGATTTCTTTTCTCGATACTTCATAGATACCAAGCACGTTGGTGTCGTCGAAGTGGACTGAATAGTATTCTGCATCATCTGCATTTATCCAATCATAAGCGTACGTGTATGAACCGCTGTTTACCTTGTCGCCTTGAACGTTAACCTTGAGCGTGATAATCTTATTGAGATCTACGGTTTTCAAGGTCGATTTTTCCGTATTCAATTTAGCGTACTTAAATAATTCGCTTGAAGTGAGCAATGGGCTTCCGTATACGGTCTTTGCTCCCTGCGTGAGGGTAATCCAAAGTTCAGCCTGAACGACTTCAATAGTAAGAGTACCCGTTATTGTAGCGTGGTTGGCAACTTTAATTGTATAGTCAACGTCTGAAGAGCCGATGCCCTTTATTGTAGCGTCCGAAGCGTTGTAAGATACGGTTGCGTCATTCCACGTCATATCGCCTGCGAGCGTGTAGTAATTGCCTTTTGCCAAGATTTCCTTAACGTTGGCAACAAAGTCTGAACCGTTGTAAGGTTGGCTATAGCTCTTTTCATTATTGTTGTTGATGTCAACTTCGTTAACCGTAAGCGTACCTTTATTCCAAGTTACATTATAGTTATTAGAAAGACACTCGCCTTCGATAGTATAAGTAGCAACTGCCAAATAATCTCTCGATGACGTCGATTTTACCGTCAATCTAATGAAGTCTGCCAAGTAGTTGGCGCCTACAACGTCGAATCTCTGATAGTCTTGAACGCCGTCTTTCCAGAAGCTGAGCTTAGCTTCTTCAGTGCCGTAAGTAACACTGTTGTTATGGATATTGACAGTAGCGTTTTTACGTGTGATTTCGTAATTAAACGTATCGCCAACAAAGTTGTAGTTGTTCATCCACAAATTATCTGCATTGGTCTTGTCTACAGATACCTTAGCCGTACCGGTACCTACGTTGGTATTTCTGCCGGTTGCGTCAAGTTGTTTCTCTTGATTATCGGCAATATCCGTAACGTAAGGAATAATCTCGATTGCGCTAGCGGTATACTCTGTCTTGAAAGTACCGCTCGTAACCTTTGCGCCGTTGAACTTCCAAGTAACCTCAGCGTCTCTTGGAACGATGCGGTAAGCATTGGCGTTACACTTAAAGGTCTGTCCTGCCTTTTGCTCAAAATCGAAAGAATAGTTGCCGTTGAGCTTATCGATATTGACGTATACTCTGTACGTGCCAACGTTGTGACTTGTACCCGGTACGAGTTGAGTAATGCCGGTAAGCACGTCAGGATCAACACCGCTGTCAATTACTATGAATTCAAAGTCTTCGTCAATACCTTCGATGGTACCTGCGTAGGTAAGTTTGATATTACACTTCAACTTGAGCCAATCACTGAAGGTCGTCAAATTGGTACCTGCAAGCATATCAACTAAGGTATCGCCGTAAATCTTATCAGTTTGGGTCATAGAAATATTAACGACAGCTTGAGAAACCGTGAAGTTGATTCCCGTAACGGTCTGCACTTCGTGGTTAGGAGCGTCAATCTGTATGTCAAGCGTGTAAGTCCTAGCATTCTTTACAGTGAGGTTCTCAACAAAATCAGTCGTACCTTGCAATCTGCAAGAGAACTTAATTGCTCTATAATCATTCAACAACTTAACGCCGTCGCCAATCAAAGAGATACGATTCAATATATCAGATTGTATAAGCGAGATGTCCTTGCCGGTGTACGTCACATTGTTGATTTGCGCTTGAGTGTAGTGTACGTTGCTTGCGGCAGCCTTACCGATAGTAAACGTACCGTCTTGGAACGTAATATCATAGTTAGGGCTGACAGACGTTCTATCGTAAGTGATTGTGTAATCGCCTGCGTGCAAGTAAGTATAACCGCTTTCTAGCGTATAGTCGAGAGCAAACTTAAATACGTCCGCTACAGTATCGTCATACGCAAACGAATCACCGTTGAGTATGTTGTAACGCACGATACCGTCAACATATACGTTAAGGAAATAGTTGATATTATCTCTAGTAGCGTTTGGAGCGCCGTAAGTCAAATCATTGCGGTCCATCAACTTGATTGTCAAAGACTTTTTGGTAATTGCAAACTCTTGCTCCAACCAGTTGCCGTCACCCGTCGGTACCTCGTAATTGTCGTGAGATACTGCGGTAGCTCTTGCAAGATATTCGCCTACTTCAAGAGAATGTTCGCCTTGAGGTATTTGTACCCATTTGCCATTTTCTTTCTTATAATACGTTACGGTTACACGAACGTTACCGCTATCGCCAGGCATTAGATTGGCAATGCTATAGCTATGGCTTGGGCTGAGATTGCCTTCAGCATCGCTATGCTCGCCGTAAACTTCGTCCATGCTTCCGTCTTTACCCCAATTCATTATAACGACTCTCTTACCTACGTGATAAACGTTGATATTTGTCGTTGGCTTACTGGTACCCGACTTATTGTCTTCGTCCAAGAAACGGAAATTGGTATCCAAAGTATTATCCAAAACTCTGATAAAGATTGTATAATCGCCAAAGTCTGAGTTGGTGGTCATTTGGGTAATCGTATCGCCCATACCTACGAAGAACTCAATCTTATTGTCATTTACGTAACCTTCGATTAGCGACAATGCATAATCTGTGTCTTCATGATTTGTATCAGGATTGACAATTCCGCCGATATACGTGATTTGATCTTTCAAATCACTGAAAATCTTCGCAGAAGAGTGCGTTGTGTCGCCGTAGCTTGCCTTGATACCGTCGCCAATGATAGTAATTGATACCCAATCGGTTTGGATATTTACTTCAATCTTGGAGTAGAACGTATTGAAGTTGGTTGGGTGCGTAATCTTTACAAAGAGATAGTAGCGACCAACGGCAGTAGCAGGATCAGTAGCATTGATTTTACTCAAGCCATAACTCTCGCCGTCTTTGCCCTCTGCGCTTTCAAGTTCTGCAGTCCAAGCAAGCAACTGCGTCATTTCTATATCAAATTGGTTTGTCGGCGTCTGTGTAGCCGTAGAAATTCTTGCTCTTACTTGATCTTGAGATACGTAATTATATTCAGTATTATTAGACGTATCCGCAAAGTCATATTTGATATTGAACTGTCTACCGGTGTAGTGAATGTTTGCGCGAGTAATGCTAAACGTAGCATTGAAACCGCTCTCGCCTTCTACGCCATCTTTTACGACTTCAAAGGTGTAATTTTGTTCTGCTTGGCTTCCTTTTGACATAGCCTCAACTTGGATATCATAATTACCTACGTCAACGTAGCTTGCTCCGCCTGTCGGATTTTGCGCGTCAGAAGTAAGTTTGAAGTTGGAATACTCAGCATTTACAAACTGAAGCGAACCGCTAGCGTAGCCCCAAAGCGCATCTGCGCTGTTAGGATTGATCAAGGAAGTTCCCAATGGAACGGTACTAGCGTTGCCGTAAGTAGCAGTCTGATTC
>CAMWPK010000030.1 GCA_947176115.1 uncultured Clostridia bacterium | reverse complement strand
CAAAAAGCAAAGACTTTTCTTGTAATACGTTGTCTTGTGACATTTGTTCCTCTTGAGATAGTAGATAGTGAATAAGAGATAAGAGATAAGAATTATGGTGTCAGACACCGATATGCGCTATTATCTTTTATTTCTTATCTTTTATCTACTTTATTGGTGGAACTGAGGGGAGTTGAACCCCTGTCTGAAAAAGCTCATACGACACTTTCTACATGCTTATTGAACATATTTTAGTCCCTGACGTTCTCTATTCACGGAGGAACGCTTCAGCAAGCCTTTAGTATTGTCGGACGGTAAAGGCGTGTGCGCCCGACCCTTTCCACTGGTTGATGCCGTATCCCAAGCCGTGGATTCTTGGGGCGACAGGCTACGGCCGATTAGGCAGCGAAAGCCAATTCTTTGTTGTTATTTGCGTTTAATTTTAATTTTCCGTTTTTACGAAGTCGAGCCTTCGGCATGCTTATACCGTACCTACTTCCCCATCGAATCCGGTACAGC
Organism: uncultured Clostridia bacterium; assembly: GCA_947176115.1. Taxonomy (GTDB): domain Bacteria; phylum Bacillota; class Clostridia; order Christensenellales; family UBA3700; genus RACS-045. The sequence goes on along the minus strand of CAMWPK010000030.1, from coordinate 10,292 downwards.
CCCATAAATAAAAGAATTGAGATTTCTTGACTGCGCTCGAAATGACGTTGCTATTGGTAACAATAGTATTATATGTATTGATTAGAGTTTTGTCAAGACGTTGTTAGAAATTATACTTACTTAAATTATCAGTCTTTAGATTTATAGTATAGTCCGCAATGACAGTATCCCTCAAAATTCGGGTCGGCTATCTGCTCTCTAAACTCTTTGCAGACGCACTTATTCTCTTCTATCATTTGTACGCGACATGGACAATAACCTCCGCGCGCTTTCAATCCCTCTTTGATTGCGTCTACTATCTCTTTATTTTCATTCAGCCTTACCATATTATCCCTCCGTTATGCGTGTTTGACTTCCTTTGGCTTTGGAAATCTATCCGCTATCTTAATATTATTACGTACGTATACCTTTTTATACTTAAAGTTGATCAATAGATAATAGCTTGCAAGATACAAGACGTCTACGCCCAGCCATGCGCAAGGATTGGATACGCAAAGTCCCATATAGCTCCATACTTTGACCAACAATAGCGACGCGAGTATTCGCATGCCTAATTCTACTACTCCGCCTACGGTCGTCAACATACTGTAACCCATACCCTGCAGAGCGTTGCGATAAACGTAAATCACGGCAAGTCCGATATAGAATACTCCTTGCCAAAAGAGATACTTTTTGGACAATGCAAGCATCTCCGCGCTTGGGTTCTGCACAAACAAGCCTGTCAATAAATCAGAACCGAAGTATACTATTATTCCGCTTACTATTGCAAGTCCCACGCTGACAGCCATTGCTTGGTTTACGCCCTTGTTGATTCTGTCTATCCTGCCTGCGCCGTAGTTCTGACCTACGAACGTAGCAACCGCGCTACCCATAGCGACAAGCGCTTGCGTAACGATGCTGTCTATCTTGCTTGATGCGGTATACGCGCTTACGTACAACGTACCGAAAGAATTAAGAGCGGTTTGTTGTACCATAATACCTATTGCTATTATAGAATATTGTACAGCCATTGGCAAGCCTACTTTCAAATGCTCCCAGCAAAACTTGAAAGTCATCTTGAAATGACGGCGAGAAAGTCTTAAAATCTCGTATTTCTTGAACATATAAATTGCGCAAGCAATACCGGAAATAAGCTGAGATATTATAGTCGCCCATCCTGCGCCGGCTACGCCCATTTTGAATACGACGATAAAGAGTAAGTCAAGTCCTACGTTGATAATAGACGCCATTACCAAAAACAAAAGCGGAACTTTGCTGTCGCCAAGCGCTCTCAATATGCTCGATACCAAATTGTAAAGCATCGTTGCGCCCAAGCCTGCAAATACGATTACTATATAGTCATACGAATAGCCGATTATTTCGTCAGGCGTCTGCATAATGCGAAGAATAGGCATTGTGGTCAATACGCTGGCAATCGTCAAGACTACCGTCAAAATTGCGCTCAAGACTATAGAAGTAGCAACGCTCGCCTTGACTTTCTCTTCGTCTTGATTGCCAAAGTATTGGCTTGTCTTGACAGCAAAGCCCGCCGTAAGTCCTTGCACAAAACCAATTATCAAAAAGGCAAGCGACGTAGTCGCGCCAACGCCTGCAAAAGCATTTTCGCCCAAAGTGTTGCCGACAATTATATTGTCTACCATACTGTAGAGTTGTTGGAATACGTTGCCGATAAAAATAGGCAATGCAAAGAATATAATCTGCTTGAGCTCTCTGCCCTTTGTCAAATTCTTGACCATAGTTTTCTCCGAATTAAGAACTATAATTTTCCACCCTCTCAATTCGTGTCAACTTTGCGGTATCAATCCGTAACCGTATGTAATTATACAACTTCTGTAGAAAAAGTAAAGAAAAATAATATAGATTTTTCAAAAATTTTTAGAATATTTATTTTCTAATAATTTTGTGTGATATTGTATAAAAAAGGTATGCCCTTTTGGACATACCTTTTATACGTTTGCTTACGTCTAAGCGATTTTACTTGTACTCAAACTTGACAACCATTTCGTCATACGCGACTACGTCGGCTTTGAGCACTAAAGACGTATCGACTTTGTCTTTCTCAGTATAATAGGACAAAACTCTCTCGTTGTAAATCTCCAACTGATTGATTCTGCTCTTACCCTTGCTGTAAAGCACCGTCAAACGGTTGTTGGTCATTCCGTACACTTTATCCCAATTATACGAGATGTCTTCGCCGTAACCCGTCCAATATACGTTGCCATCCTCGTCCTTTGCTTTCTCAATTGCGATTCCCCTCTCGCCATAAACTTGTCTGGACTCTATTCTCATAAAGTGAGTATAGATTCTGAAGTTGTCGCTTGCGCTGATACCGTTCTGAGTAATAATCTCATTGTCGGTATAGATTTTGATAATGTTCAAAGGATTAAGTCCGTCTGCAAGAACTCCGCTCACCGCTCCGTCTTTTACCTCATAAGTAAGTTTGTCAAGTATCTTAAATTTCTTCTCAAAATTCTTGACTTTATCCTTATTGTTGTAATAAGTCTTTCTGTCGGTATCTTCAAAGGTCGTAGTCTTGATTGTGTAGTTACTCTCATTTGTGTAATCTACCTCGAAATACATAAAGTGTACAAATTCACTAGAACCTTTTAGCCACCCTTTGTTATCCTTATCGCCACGGGTAACCGTGTTGGGCGTAATTGCGCCGTTTTCTTCAATTCCATAATAGGTGTACGCATACATAAAACTTGCGCTCCACCCCTTGCTGAACAAGTTATTGGTCAAAGTATCAAGCGTCCCAACAGTCTTTGTTACGGCCGTCGCTACTTTATCGTAATACTCTTTTTCTTTCTCTTCCGCGCTCTTGCAACCTACAAAGAAGCAACAAGTCATGACGGCAAGCAATACTATTGAGGTAATAATTAAAAATTTCTTTTTAGCTTTCATTATTTTTCCTCCTTATTCTCGACTTCTGCCGTCTTTATAGCGTCGGTAGTTAATTCTTCTTTTATGCTTTGAAGTTCTTCTTCAAGCTCTTGCTTTCTCTCTTCTTCAGCGACTACGGAATACACGTCCGTTTCGCCCTTAGTGGTTTCTGCATCTAAGACGCCTTCCAATTTCTTTGCGTCCTCAAGGCGCTTAACCGCAAGTCTGCCTTGAATTTCCGCCATCTTCTTTCCGCTGAGCTTGTAGAAAAGAATCGGTACTATAGAAACCAAGTTGAGTACGGCAGGAATTATCGTATAGATAGAGAATAAACCTAACTTTGTGAAGTCTGACTGTACCGGCGTGTGGTCGTTCAAGAACGGCAACGCTTGCGAGAAGCCGAAGAATACTAGCAAATAGCTCATCGTGTAATCCTTAAGTCCTGACGACACCTTAGAACGCAAACTCATGAGCGAGAAAGTGATACCCTCGCATCTATCTCCCGTCTTGTCTTCCCAGTAGTCAAGCGTATCGGTAGCCATAAGGTGCGGTATGACGTTGAGGATACCTACCGGTATCATAGCTACAAACATCAAGATTGCTACCAATATCCACGACTTTCCGCCTATGATATATATGAAGAATATCAACGCCAGAGCGACCGAGTGCCATATAGTAGCCATTATAAATAGCTTTTTACTGTCCATCAACTTGCGAAGTTTAGGCGCAAGCATCATACCTACCATTGACGCTACTGCTCCAGGAATGGAGAACAAAATCTGCAAAGAACCTTGCGCATATATGTACGATACTACGTAAATAATCATCGCCGACACGAAGTTACGGAAGAAAGTCAACAGGTTGGAAAGTATCAACAGCATAAACTGCTTGTTTTTGAATAGATACTTAAAGCCTTCGAGTATATTAGGCGTACGGGACGTAGGCTCTAATCTTTCTTTTATGAACTTTGCGCCAAGGAGCATGAACAATGGTCCTAGTATGCCTATAATCACTGCCATAAGCATATATGAATAAGAATAATTGTCCTTTGTAATAACGAGGAACAATGTCAACAGCACTAGCGCCGACTGCTCGCCTATACTTCCCAATATACGGCTTATGGAGATTATCTTTGCTCTCTCGTCTGTATTTGGAGAAGCTACGGCCGGTAGTCCGTCAAGCGGTACGCCTACGGCAGTACCCAATATGGAATATAGCAAGTATGTAATCCACATAAATGCAATCTTTCCGCCGGAATTCATTCCGCTGTAAATATCGGGGATAAACATCAATATTGTTATTATACCCCAAGGTATAGCAGATCCGAATAGATACGGACGCATCTTACCCCATTTTGTTCTCGTACGGTCAACTATAACGCCCATTATTGGGTCATTAAGTCCGTCGAAAATCTTCGAAACCAAAAACATCGTACCTACGGCTCCTGCTGAGATACCTACGCACACGGTGTAGAAAAAGAGCAAATAGCCTTGTATCAAACCCGTTACTGCGCTGGACGCAAACCTTGCCAACGAAAAGAATACGTAATCTCTCGTCTTTAGGTACTTTTTGCCCGCAAGTTCATCATTGCTTGCGTTTTTAGACGTAGCTTCTTCTTGAATTGGCAAGACTTCTGCTACAGTCTCTTGTTGAACGTTCTCTTCCACTCAAAATCCTCCCTCTTGCATAAATGCAAAGTAAAAAAATTTCCCTTCTATTTATTATAACAAATATTCAAGTACTTTTCAATACTTATATATAACAATATTTGTAAAATATAATTACCGCGTGGTTATAAAAATCACTAAATAATTACTTTTGCAACTTCTTAGTAAAGAAATCGCCCTCCGGATACGCTAGTACGAACGCGCCCGTACTACTCCAAGCCTGCAACATCGAGCCGTCCGGATGAATAGGCGAGAAGAACTCTATAGGAGTATAGTTGCCCTTCTCCGCATTATACTCAAACCATCTCGTCAACGGATACATATAATCCATACCTCTCATCAACTTTGCATACGCGTATACGCAAGAGAGATACGGCCAATCTCCTCCGTTGTGGTAATAATAAGGCAAAGACGACTTTTGAACAATGTCCTCGGTATTCTTATAGAAAGGATAAACCGAAAGCGTGCCAAAATCTCCCGCACCCTGCTCTTTGTTGTTTTTGCTCTCCAAAAGTTGTTGCATATTCTTGAGCATTCTGTCTGCTCTTTCTTCGCTTGCCAATCCGAAAAGCACCATAACGACGGTGTCTATCGAGAGATTATCCTCAACAAACTTATCGCTCTTGTAGTTGACGTACCAGCCCTTTTCTTCGTCCCAAAGCAAATCGTTGATTGCCTTAACTACCTTATCGTACTTGTCTGCGTAATCCTTAGACTTGACCTCGTCGCCATAACATACCTTGTAAATCTCGCTCATTGCAAAGAGCGCTCTTGCATACAAAGCCTCGTCGTAGGTAACGTACGTCGATCTGAATACGTTGTCGCACCAATCGCGACGGTTGTATTCTCCGCCCTTGACTAAAAGTCCCGTTTCATCGGTTTCTTTCATCAATCTCTTAAGTACCAGATTTGCGCTGTCAATGACTTTGCCCGCCTTTACTTTTTCGTTTAGAATAGCAAAATCCTTGGTATGTACAAGATAATCGTAGAGCATAAGTACGAAGAATGACGGCGAATCGTAGTGGTCGCCCCAATAATTCTTGAAGTTGAATTTGACTGCCGACGGACATTCGCCTTTTTTGCTTATGCCGTTTGCCAGCGTGATAATCTCATTGCGAACTAGTTCCGGCTTGACCGGAAGTACGCTAAGCACCGTCCAGTACGCGTCTCTGTAATACGTTCTTGCCGGATATTGATAGACAATACCTGCCAAAAAGCCTTTGAACTTGCCTAGTTCCTTGTAATTTGAAAGCGAAGCGTTGAGCAATGATTTGTAGTACGCTTGCATAAAGTTGCTATCCAACGGCTTTGGACATTTTAATTCGTCTGCGTAAGCGTCGCACTCCGCCAAAGCCTTATCGAAATTTTTGAGCGCCGTCTTGACGTCGCAATTCGTAAAGTCGCTTCTCGTACCTGCGCTGATTACGTATCTAAAAGTCTTTGTTTCTCCCGCTTTGACTTCTCCGCCATAGGAGAATTGATTGTAAAATCCTCTCTCGCTCTCCAAACCGACAGCTTTGCCATTGAGGGCTACGTCCATATAAAAGTCGCCCATAACTTCGCCTTTGATATAAGTCATACCGTCGAGTTCTTGAACGCCCTTTTTCTTTTTCTTCAAAAGTCCGCCGATTATCTTGGAGATATTACCCGCGTTCAATCTATTGGCAAGAAGTTGTTGAACGTAAGATGCAAAATCAATGCCAAAGTTGGTGACGTTCTTGAACGTCAAATCCTCTTTTGCGCTGACTTTGTTCTCCACGTAAATACAGTTGTTTACTCTGTCAAGAAATTGCGTAATAACTATATCCGCGCCTTTTTCGCTAAATGAGGTCACTTGCTTTTTACCAAGCATTCTCACTTCCTTGTCGCTCATATATTCAAGCGGTTGCCCGTTAATTGTATAAAGCGAATAGAATGCTGAAAATACGGAATACTTATTCATTACGGCGTACTTTGAAATACCGCCCCTGCCGTCGAATTGGGCAGTAATGCGATTGTTGGCTACGTCGAAACATACCTTTTTGTGAAATTGTTCTTTGACGATAATCTCGCCTTTTTCCGAATAATTCAATGACATAATTCTTCTCCCTAAATTCCCTAGCCTATTTTACGCTGTTGGTCTTTTCTTCTTCAATTCTCTTTTGAAGTTCTTCGTAATAGGTATCCTCAAATCCGTCTTCTTGCGGACTTACAGTTCTGCCAAGCCAAGCCGAAAGATGAATAGCGTTGGAGAAAGTCAAACCGTTAAGACCTTCTTCGTAGTTACCTACTAGCTTATCCTCTTTGTCAAGCATAACGTTGGAGAAATTACGAATTACGTTGATGTGCTGTCCCTTGTCGGCTAGAAGTCCTTTCAATACCTCGTGTGGCATGAACTTGACTGTCTTTTTAGAACTCTTCGGCTTACCCATAAAGACGGTGTTAGTCTTGGAAAATTCAGGTTCCAAAGTTTCAAGTTTTGTAAATTCAAGTTTCATATTAAAATCGTTGCTACCTGAGATTACCATCTTTCCGCCGTCGCCGGATATTTCCAATCTGTTGGTACCGGGAGCTTCGTGCGTGGAAGTGATAAATACGCCGGTTGCGCCGTTCTCAAAAGTACAGGTAGCAGTAACGTCGTTTTCTACGTTGATTTGTCTGCCCACCGTTCTTGCAATAGCGTTTACGCTGGTAATCTTACTGCCTGCAAGCCAAGTAAACAAGTCGAGTTGGTGCGGGTCTTGATTGATAAGTACGCCACCGCCTTCGCCTGCCCAAGTACCTCTCCAACCGCCTTGGGAATAATACGCTTGAGGTCTATACCAGTTGGTGATTATCCAAACTATTCTCTTAAGATTGCCAAGTTCGCCCGCGTCAATGAGAGCCTTAGCGGCCTTGTAAATCTTGCTTGTCCTTTGGTTGTACAAAAGACCGAATTTTAGATTTGGCTTGTTTTCTTTAGCGTACTGCGCAACTTCTCTTACCGCCTTGGTATACACTCCCGCCGGCTTGTCGCAAAGCACGTTGACGTCTTTATCCAAAGCTGTCTTAGCAATCACAGGGTGAGCGTAGTGCGGAGTGTCAATGAGTACGACGTCTACGAGTTTGCTATCCAGCAAGGCTTCGTAGTTGTCGAACACCTTAACCTTATCGCCGAACTTCTGCGTTGCCCATGCTCTTCTGTCCTCTGCAATATCGCATACCGCCGTCAAAACTCCGTTCTTGTCCATGCCCGCAAAGAGCTGTCCCGCATATCTGCTACCTTGTTTACCTATACCTATAATGCCGTATCTAATCTTGTTTTGCTTTGCCATAATTAAGCCTCCTTTTCTGCCTTTTCTATCAATTCTTTAAGTCCGTAGTACTGCCAGTCCATCATTTGACGTCTTGAAACCTTTTGAGTGTGTCCCATACCCTTTGCCTTGTCAATATCGTGGAATATCTTACGCCATTTGTTGATATGCTCAAAGGTAATACCAAAGAACAACCAACCTATTCTGTGGAAGAGCGCCTTGTTGTCGGCGTACTTTCCTGTGTGCGGTTCAAGCGTCATAAAGCCGTCGTAGCCTCTGTCCACTAAGTCCTTAATCATATTCTCATAGTCGCCTATGCCCATACCTACGGGTACTTCAACTCTCTCTTTAGAACAGTCTTTAATATGATAATATACCGTCACGTCCTTGAGTTGTTGGTACGCGCTAGGCACGTCTACTCCGCATTGAACGTAGTTGGACGCGTCAAAGCAGAGTTGGAATTGCGGGTCGTTGATTTCGTTGTAAAGTCTTAAAACTCTTTCCGGCGTGTCCGCCCAAATTCTCTTTTCGTTCTCGTGAAGAAGTATCACGTCCGTTCCCTTGACTATATCTAAAAATCCTCTTATCTTTTTGACGACTATCGGGAAGTCCTTTTCGTAATCTCCGCTCAAACCTCTAAATGAAAACATACGGATATACTTGCAATCCATAAGTTGACATATCTTTACAAGCTCCTCAAGTTTTTTGCATTGAGCCTTATACTTCTCTTCGTCGTTCAAAGGCATTTTGCCTATTGGCGAACCAATTGACGAAAACTTGACACCGTACTCGTCTAGCATTGGCTTAACTTCTTTCTCAAACTCTTCGAGCGTGTAATCTGCGATGTTCTTGCCATTGATTTTTCTTGGACAAAGATAACTCTCTCCGTATTCTTTGATGGTGTCCAACTGCGTCTTCAAATCAGAACTTACTTCATCGTAAAAACCTGATATTTTGATGTTTGACATAATTTAATCCTCCGCTTAAATATATTTATGACGTTATTTTTTTGTTTCTTCTTCTATCTTTTGAGCGAGCAAGTTAGCGTATTCCTCGCCGTCCAAAGGCAAACTAACTTCTTTGCCAAGCCAAGACGATTGATTGATTGAGTTGATAAGTTCCAGACAGTTCAGCCCCTCTTCTGCTCTTGCGATTAAATCCTCTTTCTTACCGCTTTCCAAAGCCTTGACGAAATTGGAAATTATCCTAGCCTGTTGACCGTAGATTCCGTCGTATATCATTCGCGACAGACCGTAACTCAACTTATGCTTTTTGCTCTTTTTATCGCTCTTGTTGCCGTAATCTCTAATAGATAACTCGTTGATTTGACTTTCGCATTTTTCGTTGAGGAAGTAATTCATCTTAAACTTTTCCACAACGATTTTGCCCTTATCTCCTGCAATCTCAAGTCGATTTGTCCCCGGAACTTCATGCGTAGACGCGGTAAACGAGCAATCAAAGTTATCGTATCTAAATACCGCCGTCACGTCGTTTTCAGTAGATATATTCCTATTCTTTGTCGTGCAGTACGCCAACACGCTTTTGGGCATACCCACAAGCCATTGCAATACGTCCAACTGGTGTACGCATTGATTGATTAGAGTTCCGCCACCTTCGCCCGACCAGCTGGCTCTCCAGCCTCCCATATCGTAATAGAACTGTGTGCGATACCAATCAGTGACGATAAAGTTGACTCTTTGGATATTGCCTATAGCTCCGCTGTCAATCAACTGCTTTGCCTTGCGATACATTCTGTTGGTGCGCTGATTGAACATCATTGCGCCTATCACGTTGGGATTTTGCTCAAGCGTATCTACGAGTTTAGAAGCCTCTTTTGTAGTCACGCTTAAGGGCTTTTCTACCAATACGTTTACGCCTTTATTTACGCAAATCTTAGCAAGTTCAACGTGCGAGTAGTGAGGAGTTGCGATAATAACGCCGTCTAAAGACTCTTTATCAAGCATATCCTCCAAGTTCTCATAAGTCGCAACTTTGAATTTATCGCCAAAGTCTTTTAGTTTTTGAGCGTTGACGTCGCATACCGCAACGAGTTTTGCGCCTTTCACCACGCCCTTTGCAATATTGCGAGCGTGTCTACTACCCATTCTGCCTATTCCAACAACGGCAAGTCTTTTCATAAATCCCCCTTTCACCTCACCCTTCTACGTATCGCCTTACTTTGACGGGTTGGTTTGTCGTGATATTGCCGTCTATTATTTTACCATACTTCTCAAGCGCTTTTCCACCATCTATGCGAAAAACACTCAATTTTAATTGATATTTTTTACATTCTGCCACAAAATCCATGTCAATTTTCTTGAAATTTACGTTTAGACCGGCAAAATGCGGATTGTTATAACTGTCGATTTTCTCCTTAATTGCCTTGACGTTATCTTTGACGTATTCAATGCCAACCGAGTTGAACCATACCTGACCGCAATCGATAACGTCGCTGTCCTCGATATTTACG
>CAMWPK010000029.1 GCA_947176115.1 uncultured Clostridia bacterium | reverse complement strand
AAATCGTCAAGTAGCGCCATGTTGGGCATTACGTGTCCTGCAGTGCCTCCGCCCGTAAGAGCAATATTCATAATTGTACCTCCAAAATTTTATCTACGTTAGTGTTTGCGTTAAATGTAAATTTATGAGCGTAATCGCTTATTCATAGATATGATTGCGTATGCTAAAAAGTGAAAGTCGGCATATTTGAACAGTGTTCAATATAAAATTTTGTGGTTATTTTAAGTGTATTTTAAGGTAAAATGGGTATAAATTGGCGTAAAGTATATTGTCTGAAATGGGCAAAATTTGCAAAAAATGACGTTTTGGAGATAAAATTTGTGATAGAGAATAGAGCGTTATGCTACGATAGATATGTCCAAAAATCAGCATTTATGCACAATTGAACAATGTTCAAATATAAAATTTTAGTTAAATGTTCAAAATTTTGAGGCGAAATCCTTCTTTAATACTTGAAAATATTAAAAATATATTATATAATATACGTGTATTGCTATATATTAAATGGCAAACGACTATTAAACTCAAAAATGAAGGAAATAACCTAAATGGAAAAGATAGAAAAAACAATAAAAGGATTTGACGATTATCGCGTTGTGATGTCGATCTGGGAACCTGATTGCGCTCCCAAAGGCATCGTGCAGATTTTCCACGGCATGGTGGAACACATTGACAGGTATGAAGATTTTGCTAAATACCTCAACTCTCAAGGCTATATCGTAGCGGGAGATGACCATAGAGGTCACGGACGCACCGCAGGCGTTGATTTTTTGGGAAAAGTGCCTTTTGGGCATACTTATTTCGACACGATTGACGACGAAAAAGTAATTACTTCATATCTCAAAGAGAGATATGGCGATTTGCCTTTGTTCGTATTCGCGCATTCTTACGGCTCTTTCTTGGGGCAAGGATATATTCAGCAAAATTCCCACAATATAGACGGCTGTATTTTGAGCGGATCGGGAAATATGAGCGGTATTGAGCCTAAAATCGGTAGATTTGTGGCTAATATTCAGCATAAACTCTACGGCAAAGATAAGACTGCGGAATTTATAAAAAATATGACGTTTGGCGCTTATGAGAAGCCTTTTAAGAAAGAAAAAAGACAAAATGCTTGGCTTAACAGAGATGCGGGCGAGTGCGAAAAATATAACTCCGACAAGTATTGCAACTACACCATGTCGGTAGGCTTTTATAAGAACTTTTTCGACGGCTTGTGCAGAATTTACAAGCCTGAAAGACTTGCCGGCATAGATAAAAAATTGCCTATATTTATTATTTCCGGCGATAAAGATCCCGTGGGTAAGATGGGCAAGTCTGTGAGCAAACTTTACGATATGTACAACCAGTTGGGCATAGAGGACGTCAAAATTAAACTCTATGAAAACGCGCGTCACGAGATTGTCAACGAAATCAACAAGGATGAAGTATACGCAGACGTATTGGAATGGTTGGATAATTTGGTGTTGACTACAAAGTCAAATGACGAAGGAAATGAAGTAGTCGCTGACGTTGTGGAATCTAAAGCCAAAAAAGAGCCGGAGCTTGCCGTCGCAAATTAATATAATTTGAGGAGAAAAATGGAGAGAGATTACGGAGCTAAAGACATAGCCGTACTGAAAGGACTTGACGCGGTTAGGAAAAGACCGGGTATGTACATAGGCACTACGGGTATTAAGGGTATGCACCATATCCTGTGGGAGATTGTCGATAACGGTATGGACGAGGTTCTCAACGGTTACGGAAACTCTATTGAGATTGAGATTTATAATGACAACAGCATAAGCGTTACTGACCACGGAAGAGGTATCCCTGTAGATATGCACCCGACGGAAAAGGTGACGGGCGTAGAACTTGTATTTACTACTTTGCACGCGGGCGGTAAGTTCAACAACAAGAACTATACCGTATCAGGCGGTTTGCACGGCGTCGGCGCGTCTGTTACTAATGCGCTTTCAGAGTGGCTTAGCGTAGACGTGTATAAAAAAGGCTTGAAGTACAATATGAAATTTGCTTCCGTAGAGCTCCCTAACGGCAATATAGCCAGCGGTGTCAAGGTGCAAGATCTTAAGTCGGAGCCTTGCGATCCAAAACTTAAAGGTACCAAGGTTACGTTCAAGCCGGATTCGAAAGTATTCGGCAATGAAGAATTTTCTTTCGATACGATAGCAAAAAGACTCAAGGAACTTGCTTTCCTCAACGGCGGAGTAAAATTCTCTTTGACGGATAATAGGAGCCTTAGCGAGGGCGGTAGACCTAAGGTACGCAAATTCTGTTACGACGGAGGTATCAGCGACTTTGTAATACACCTCAACGAGGGTAAGACGTCAAAGTATAATCCGCCCATCTACATTGAGAAAAAACAAGATAAATTTGTCGTGGAACTTGCTTTTCAGCACACAGACACTTATACCGAGAGCGTATTTTCATACGTCAACGACATTCCTACTACTGAGGGAGGAACTCACGAAACGGGCTTTAAGTCGGCTTTGACGAAAGCTCTCAACGACTTTGGCAGGGCAAAGAACATCATTAAGGAAAAGCAGGCTAATTTCAGCGGAGAGGACTATCGCGAGGGCTTGACGGCGGTCTTGACTGTCAAAATGCAAAATATGCAATTCGAGGGACAGACTAAGACTAAGCTGGGCAATCCTGAGGTTAAATCTCTTGTAGAAAACTTGCTTACCGACGGTATAAAGGACTATCTCAACAAAGCCAAGAAAGACGTCATAGACGCAATATATGAAAAGGCGAGAGTTGCCGCGAAGGCAAGAGAGAGCGCCGCTAAGGCAAAGAGCGTAGCGAGAAATATCAGCAATATGACTGCGTCCGCTCTCATAGGTAAAATGGCCAACTGCTCAGGCAGAAAACCTGAATTTAACGAGCTTTTTATAGTTGAGGGCGATAGCGCGGGCGGTAGCGCAAAGCAAGGCAGAGATAGAGCTACGCAAGCTATTTTGCCACTTAGAGGAAAACCGCTCAACGTAGAGAAGAAGAAAATCGAAGATATACTCAAAAACGATGAAATAAAGTTGATTATCAGCGCGTTGGGAACAGGTTTTGGCAACGAATTCAATATCAACAATCTCAAGTATCACAAAGTTATTATTCTTGCGGACGCCGATCAAGACGGCGCGCACATCAGAGCAATTTTGCTTACGATGTTCTATAGGTATATGCGCGAACTTATCAACGGCGGATATTTGTATATCGGTATGCCACCGCTATATAAGATTACCGAAAAGAACAAAGTTCAGTACGCCTATGACGACGAAGAACTCAAGAAGATATTGGAAACGGTAGGCAAGAATTATACGCTCCAAAGATATAAAGGTCTTGGCGAGATGAACCCAGAGCAACTTTGGGAAACGACTATGAATCCCAAGACGCGTTCGCTTATGAAAGTGTCAATCGAAGATAATGCTGAGGCGGAAAGTCTTATCGTTACGCTTATGGGCGACAGCGCGGATTTGAGAAGGGAATATATATTCGAGTACGCAGAATTCAATAAAGAAGATTCTTTGGCAGAAGCTACTAAAAAGGCAGAGAATAAGCGTCATAACAACGGCTGAACATTGTTCAATGACATTATTTATTGATAAAATATTAGCGCGTATATTACGCGCGCGTAGCGTAAGTTGCGTAGCATAAGTATTATAATATTTCTAAGAGCATTGATAGACAAAAGCAAAGGATAGATATGGCTAAGAAGAAAGAAAACGAAGAAATTATAGACAATTCAAAAATTATCGACGGAACTTTTGAGCAGGTAATGCACAATTCGATGTTGCCTTACAGCGAGCACGTCATCCTTGACAGAGCTTTGCCGAGAGTAGAAGACGGATTAAAACCTGTTCAGAGAAGAATATTATATACCATGCTGGAGCTTGGCACAACGCCGGACAAGCCTCACCGTAAGTCTGCCCGTATAGTCGGCGACTGTCTTGGTAAATATCACCCTCACGGCGATAGTTCGGTATACGGCGCTATGGTCAAGTTGGCGCAACCTTTCAATACCAAAATGTTACTCGTTGATGGACACGGTAACTTTGGTTCGGTAGACGGCGACAGCGCCGCGGCAATGAGATATACCGAGGCGAGAATGACGCCGTTTGCTCTTGAGATGTTGAGAGATTTGGAGAAAAATACCGTTCCTATGACGCTCAACTTCGACGATAGTCTTGAAGAGCCTGCAGTACTGCCCAGCAGAATACCCAACTTGCTCGTAAACGGCACAAGCGGTATTGCCGTAGGTCTTGCTACCAATATCCCACCGCATTCTCTGGGAGAATCTATAGACGGTATCGTAGCTTATATTGACAACAAGAATATCACCTTAGAGGAGATGATGAAGTATATTCCCGCTCCGGATTTCCCTACAGGCGGAATTATCGTAGCCAATCAGGGAATATACGACGCCTATAAAGACGGTAAGGGCAAGATTATACTTAGAGCTAATCTGCACGTCGAGGAAGAAGGCGGAAGGAAGAATATCGTCATCACGGAGATACCGTATCAGGTCAACAAAGCCGAACTTCTCGGAAGAATAAACGATTTGAGAGAAACCAACAAAGATTTGTTTGGCGGTATTATGGATATCGTGGACGAGTCGGACAGAATGGGTATGCGATGCGTAATCAAATTGAGAAGAGAAGTCGATGCGGACACTATGATTACGCTACTTTTCAAAAAGACCAACTTGCAAGTCAACTTTTCCGCAAATATGACTGCTATCGTCAACAATCGACCAATGCAACTTGGACTTTTGGATATCATAAGACATTACGTAGAATTCCAAAGACAAGTAATTTACAAGAGAAGTAAATATGACCTTGAGGTTGCGGAAAAGAGAGAACATATTCTTCAAGGTCTGTTGATAGCCGTCAACAACGTACGGGAAGTCGTCGATATAGTGCTTGACTCAAAGACGTACACCGAATCCAAGGAAAGATTGATGTTGAGATTCAGCCTTAGCGAAAAGCAGGCTATCGCGGTGTTGGATATACCGCTCAAACGACTTAATAAATTGGATATCAACAAGATGCTCGAAGAGCAGAAAGAATTGCTAGAGCGAATTGCCAATCTCAAGGATATCACCAATTCAAAGGCTAAGCAGTACGCTGTAGTACGCAAAGAGTTGCTTGAGATCAAGAAAAAATACCCCGACAAGAGATTGTCCAAGATTATTCACGAACATGCGCTTAACGACGTCGAAGTTGACCTCAACGCTAAGATAAAGAAAGACGGTTTTGTTGTATTGCATTATAACGGCAACGTCAAATTCGTACCCGAAAAGGGATATAATACCGCTGTTAAATCTATAGTTAACTGCGCTCCCAACGATATTGCCAAAAAAGTAATCAAGAGCGATAGCGAGAGTTTGCTCTTTGGCATAACGTCCAAGGGCAACGCGGTTACCTTCCCGGTGTCGGCGCTTGGCGAAGACAAGTGGAAGAGCAGAGGTATGGGCATTAACAAGATTGCCAAAGTGGATAGCGACGATAAGTTGCTTGATATATTCACGGAAAAAGAACTCAAAGGCAATAAGTTGCTCATTGTGACTTCTATGGGTATGGCGAAGTACGTCGATATATCTGAATTTGTCTTTGACAGAAAATCTTTGACGACAGCCATGGCATTTAAGGACGAAGACGATTTTGTCGTAAGCGTGAGCGTGGTTGCTCCGCCTGAGTTTGACGACGGCACCAGAGAAGCCAGAGGCTTTGTGCTCTCTATAAGCGCCGAGGGTATGGTGCTCAATTCTTATGACGATATACCTACGCAGGGCAAAAAGGCAAGTGGCGTAAAGTTGATGAAACTAGACGAAAAGGATAGAATTATCTTTGCTCAGCACAACGACGGTAGCGGAGAAGTCGTCAACGTGTCGGATAGCGGTTACGCAAAGAGAGTAATACTCGGTTGTATCGAGCCGAGAATGAGAATGTCCAAGGGCGTTAAGCTAAGCGACTCCAAGGCGGGAGAATGTATTTATGCAGACTTAGTGACGATACCTTACGATATTGCGTTGATATTCCCGGGCGGAGAAGTGCGTAGTATCAATACCGAGGATATTCCTATCGACGAGAGAACCAATAAGGGTAAGAACATAATTAAAGCCGTCGCTAAAGATAAGAACGTAATGACTATAAGCGACGCAAAGCGTCATAACTTGGCGTAAGTTAAAAGAAATAGTATTGATAATTGACATGGCAGAACGCAAAGCGCTCTGCCATTTGTATTTAGCCGTATTGATATTTCCAATTGATAGAAATAGATTACGGATAGAATTAAGACTAGTATATGTAAAACATTTGTAAAACGAGTATTGACAAGGTAAAAATCGCAAGTTATAATGAAGTTGAAATAAAAGTATATTTTGCTATTATCAAAGTTAATATCAAATATATCTTTTATGCGGAATAAAGACATATAATTAAGGGAGGGGAATATGAAAAAGAAAATAATAATCGCATTTATTTTAGTAGCATGCGTACTGTGCGCGACTGTAGCAATTTCGGCGTGCACGGGAATCATGAATAATTTTGTCATAGAAGATAATACGATTGTTAACTTAACGTACTATGGCAGAAGATTGGATCATATCAATATTCCCGATGGAATAACGGGTATTGGAGATGAGGCTTTCTCATATAGTTCAATGTCAAGCGTAAATATCCCAAGCAGTGTGACGAATATCAATCCGCGAGCTTTTATTAATTGCAAAAATCTAACGAGAATAACCGTAGACAGAGAGAATACTGTATATGCTAGCGACGGCAACTGCATAATAGATAAAAAGACCAATAAGGTAATTGTAGGTTGCAAAGGGAGCGTTATACCCAATTACGCAACTGGCATAGGCGAATACGCTTTCTATACGTGCGGAGAGTTGACGAGTATAGAAATTCCTGAGGGAGTTACGGAAATAGGTAGATTCGCATTTGCCGAGTGTAATAAATTGAAGAGTATCGATATATCTGAGGGTGTGACAAAAATTGACAGTATAGCTTTCTACAGATGTAAAGAGTTGACGAGTATAGAAATACCGGAGAGTGTGACAGAAATAGGTAGATTCGCATTTGCCGAGTGTCATAAATTGACGGGTATAAAAATACCTGAGAGAGTGACTAGCATAGACGAATATGTTTTCTATAGGTGTAATTCATTGACGAGTATAGACATACACGACGGTGTTACGGAAATAGGTAAATACGCATTTGCCGAGTGTGATAAATTGACAAGTATTGATATCCCTGAGGGAGTAACTGATATCGGTGAATACGCTTTTTACTATTGCACTGGCTTAACGGACGTAATTTTACCAAGTACAATTGATCAAATTGCCAATGGAACTTTTAATTTTTGCAAAGAGCTTCCAAGTATATCCATACCACAGAGCGTGACGAGGATAGGTTCAAAAGCCTTTGACAGTTGCAGGTGTCTTACAAGTATAGATATCCCTTTAAGCGTGACGCAAATAGAGGACAAAGCCTTTGACGATTGCTCCAGCCTTGTAATTAGATATCAAGGCGCGACTAAGCCCGAGGGGTGGGGTAGTAGTAGGTCAACCGATGAGGTAGAAGTACCGGTGATTCTCAATTGCAATAATAATGAAGTTGCCAACGACGGCTATATCTATACGTTGAGTGACAATGGTCTGGTCTACGCCCTCAAAGACGGAGTAGCAATACTCAAAGGGCACGGCAGAGTCAAAGGCGATATAGTAATTGATAGCGCTGTGGAGTACAAAGGTCAAACTTATCAAGTTAAAGAGATTGGAGGTTCCGCATTTTATCACTGTAATAATATTGTCAGCGTTGTTATTCCCGAAGGCATCACAAAGATAGGCAATTCGGCATTCTTAGGGAGTAGTATCACTAGCGTAGAATTGCCAAATAGCTTGGAGCAAATAGGGTATATGGCTTTCGCTTTATGCATGGAGTTAAAGAGCGTATATATTCCCGCAAGCGTACAACAGATTGGAATTGGCGCTTTCTGGTCAACAATCGAGAATATATACTGTCAAGCGACAGAAGAGCCCGAGGGTTGGGACAGATGGTATATAGGTGATGGCGAAACTAAGGTAGAATGGGGATATAATCCGGATTAGATTTCACTGAAGTATTAATATGATTATAAAAATAAAACGCATTTCTGCGTTTTATTTTTATTAAGCGTTATATTTACTTGTAATTTGCTTATATTGAAAATTTAATTTTATACTCTTTGTTCTTTTCTAAGTTGACGGTTTTGGTTTCGTTGGATAGTCCGCAGGAGATAGTCACTGTTTGGTCAATATCGGATACTATAGTCGCGTTTAGAGTCTTTTTATTCACGTCCCATTCCATATTCGTCAACGTTGCTTGAGTGCGTAATCTCAATCCGCTGAGCTTTCCTTTATCAAAACCGCTTGTGGGCAGACAGGGGAGAAGTTCTATTTCGCCTTTGTTGGAGAATACAAGACATTCGTTGACCATACCTACGTAACCGATACTGAAATCAGTGCAGTATCCGCTGGATTTGTTGGTATGGTGATTTGTCATAAGCGAATTGTAATAAATCATAGAATTCATAAGTCCGACCATTGCTTCTGTTGCGCTTTTTCTGTCCTTTAGTCTTGCGGAGATTAAAGTGCGGTGAATTAAGGCATGGCTTGCTTCATTTTCACTTGCTCTGTTTTCTATGGCGCGTACAGCAGAATTGTATAAGTCGTTGTCGTATCTCGTATCAGAGAGTGGCCAAGCGCAGTATAGGTGGCTTAGATGTCTATGCGTGTTGTTTTCCTTAAAAGAGTAGCTTGCCCATTCTTTTAGCGATCCGTCTTGGTCGTAAAGAAGTTTTGGGAGGCTCTCTTGCAACTTAATCCATTTTGACGTATCGTATTGCGGGTCAACGTCTTTAGCGATATCCAAAAGCATTTCTATATTGCTGTTGCAAGCGGATATATCTATAGCCGAATTTGCGCATGAAGGGCTATTATAGTTAGACGGATTGTTCTCCGGCGAATAAGACGGGATTATGCAATAAGTTTCTCCGTCTTCAAGGGAAGTCTTGCCCTTTTGATATTTGACGTATCCGTTGGCGTCCGTATAATATTCAGGGGTCATAAGTTGTTCCCAATAATTTGCCGATTTTATAAGAAGAGGGAAGAGAATATCTTCTTTAAGCATTAGGTAACCTCTTTCTTTAAGGGCGTTGATTTGATTATCGGATAGAGGAGTTTGCGACGGGGAGAGAATGCTTTTTAATTTGTCAAGATCAAATTCGTCGCATATTGGTACTTGAAGATTGCCATAGCAAAGTATCGTTTCGTAAAGCGGTTGCAACATCCAACTCGTTCCGGCGTTCCAATACCTGAAAGGATAGCCGTAACAACTTTCAGTAATCGCCTTATCTCCGTCGCTATTTACCGGCGCTTGTAGAGCGTCCCTCATTCCGTGAGTAGCGTACGCATTGTCCTCCCAATCGGGGACTTGTCTGAGAATAAAGTTGACGTATCCGATAGGAGCGGATATTATGTTGCTCGTATTCATAGACGAGGTCTGCAAATTCACGTTCGCGTCCATAGTATATTTAGAACCCCAACGCGCATTCCATTCTCCCGTCCACATTCCGTACAGTCTGCTTGTAGCAACGCCTGAACAGCATAGGTACGCATATCTTCCTGCATAGTAAGCTCTTTCTGCAAGCGTGTTAGACAAGGTCTTTTTAAGTCTTACGCTACTTAAGAGATCGTTATTGGAAATGCTGACGTCTGCTCCCAAATCTATTGATAAAGAGTTGAACATCGGCGTAAATATGTCAGTATGACTTTTGAGAGCTTTGTCGAAATTAAACTTAGAATTTTCGGTATATTTATCTGCGACTGAACTTACCTTATTGTAGAGTTCATCAGCTAGATCATAGTTGACTTTATTTGCAAAGTCGTCGAATTTGCCTATATCGTAGGAGCGGTCGGATACGCTTATGATATATACGTTGTTAGCGTTGGTAATTGAGATTGCGGGATTATCAGAGCCGACGTATTGAGTTTCTTTAGGCATAGCGTCGGTTACTCGTTCTTTCTTTCCGCCTTCGCATACTACAAAGCTGACGGTAGAGTAGCCTCCGTCCTTGAGTTCGCTATTCTCATAATTAGGGTAGTGAGCTATGAACGTCAACGCGTTGGCGTCTTCGTCAACAAGTTTTTTATAGAGCATATCGACTTCGCCACATTCGCTGTCGCTATCGTAGGGTTTGCCGAAATTCGCCATAGAGGAAATATTGTCCATAGATAGTTTGACGTTGATTTTAGAGCCCGTACTGGACGCGCTTAACTTGGTGATAGATACGCCGTCGCTTTGAGAAGTAAAACTTACGCGTTCCCATTTTCCTTGCGAATCGCTATACTGTACGCCTACGCATGCGGTGGTATAATCGGTATAACGTTTGTAATCAGAAGTATCCAAGATTTTACTAGATATTCTTAGAGTAGCGCCCGGGTGATAGGTATATAAGTGGTCGTATGTTTGATTGTCCACGATATCTCTGCCGTTGACGATATTTTGTCTTACGGAATCAAGTTCTTGGTAAGTGACTAGATTGGTTCTTGAGTTGGTATTGGGCATAACAAAGTGAATGTTTTGATAAATCAGAGTGTCGTTATACGGCGAGCCACTCGTTATGAATCCCTGAAGTCCGTTGCCGGATACCATTCCTTCGCGCCACTTGCTGGTTGCGTTATTCTTTTCTGATAGCGTCGAATAAGTTGTGGCGAAAGAACTTTTGTTGGATTGAGTATTGTTGTCATCCTTGGAATCGCACGCTGTGGCGCAGATTGCCAGCGTAAAAGCCAATACTAGCGCGCAAAAGAATTTTAAGAAGTGTTTTCTCATAAATTTCCCCCCAAAATATGTAAATATTAT
>CAMWPK010000028.1 GCA_947176115.1 uncultured Clostridia bacterium | reverse complement strand
ATTAAATTTTTGAAAACTTAGTCATTAAAATTATTTAGCAAATGCTCAATCAAAGCGTAAGACACGCTACCCTTGGGATGAACCATATTCTTCGCTTGATTTGCCTCAACCCACTGCGCGCCGTCAACTTCGCCGGAAAGCGTCAACTCCTTATCGTCAGTCTTGCCGATAAAGCCAATCATAAGTTGTTCTTTCTTGTCAAACCAATAAGTGCCTATAAATTCAAGAGAAGTAAGATTTAAGCCTATCTCCTCTTGAACTTCTCTGTAAGCGGTTTCTTCCGCGGTTTCTTTGGGCTTGATATACCCTGATACCAGATTGTGATACTTGGTAGAAATATAGTCCTGACGGAGTAAAACAACTTGTCCCTTGCCGTCGGTAACTAAAACTATTACGCATGAAGAGAACATATCAAAAAGAGGACGTTGACAGTCCTCGCAATAAGGGATATTTCCCTCGTCGCCCATAGGCTTTGTAATAAGTTTTTTCCCGCAATCGGGGCAATAAATAAAATGCATAATTACAGTAATTTCTTCTTTTTGAGATAAAGCGACAGAGCAAGCGATATAACTGCCGACGAGCCTAGTACTCCCCAAAATCCCCACGGACTTCCCAATCCCGGAACCCACGTATTCATACCGAACAAAGACGCTATCAACGTAGGAATGGAAATGATAAGAGTAATTGACGTCAAGACCTTCATGACTATATTGAGGTTGTTGGAAATAACGGAAGCGTAAGCGTCCATAGTACCCGACAAAATATCACGGTAAATTGTACACATCTCCATAGCCTGCTTAGTATCAATGGATACGTCCTCAAGAAGTTCGGTATCGTCGGGATAACTCTTCAATATATTATTGGTGTTGAACTTGCTTTGCATTAGTCTTGATATTACGACGTCGTTGCCGGTAAGCGACGTGGAAAAATATACAAGAGAATTCTCTAAGTCAAGCATTTGAATAAGTTCTTTATTCTTAGTGGACTTGTGCAACTCATTCTGTATTCTCTGCGACGCCTTGTCAATTTGCTTGAGGTAAGCCAGGTATTTTGTAGCAATGTTGTTGAGAATTTGGAACAAAAATCTGGTCTTTTTGTATGTAGCAAAACCCTTAACTCTGTTGCGTACAAAGTCGCGGGTAATTGCCGTATCTTTAAGGCTGACGGTAATAAATAAGTCTTTTTTGATTATTGCGCCAAGCGGTATGGTAAAGTAAGAATAATAGTCTTCCGTACCTTCTTCAATCACAGGAATATCGACAAGCACCATTGTATAGTCGTCTTCTACCTCAAGACGCGACCTTTCCTCGTCGTCTAGCGGAGTCTTAAGCACGTCGTCCTCTATCCCGCTGATAGACGCCACGAAAGCCACTTCTTTATCAGATGGATTGGTGAGATTTATCCAGCAATCTTTGGTATCAAATCCCTCTTCCATATATACGCTTTCTTCTATTTGTATGAGCTTATTCTCCTCGTCGGTCTTGTAAATTTCAATCATAAGCCATACCTCCTCGTCTTAAGTTAAAACGTCCGCTATCAAACTAACCTATTATATTTTACATTATTAAAAATCTTTTGGCAACCTATCCAACGTAGTTTTTTAACCGCGTAACGACATTTTTAAGTCGCAATTTACTTTGCGCTGTCATAGCGGAAGAGAATTTTGCGGTGTATAACCCCTTGAGAACTACTTTTGCAATTCCCTTATCAGGTTGGCTTGCCAAGAAATCTTCAACGCTGTGAGCAAGTTCCATAGCGCTGTCTTCGACAACTTCTTCCTTTGGCAACGTAAGGTCAACGCTCTTTTCCTCATAAAGCGTATTAACGTCAAGTTTTATAAGGAACTTCCTCTTAAATTTTCTGTCAACAAAATCAAATAATTTGTATGCTATGCCGTCAATAGCAAAAGCTATAAGCCAAACCACGAACGTTGCCATAATTGCAGTCGAAACTATACCAACGGAATGACCGTTCATAGCTACGACTACGCCCAATAATACTATATGCGCAAGCGCCATCGTTCCGACAATACTTTTCCTCTTGCTTTCTTGACAAAAATTGAAAGTGTTGAGATACTCCTCCATTGGCATACCGCTGTCGGCGATGTGCTTGGTCTGTCTTTTGATATATCTTGGGAAACCCTTTACTACTTTTTTGTTGAAAGAAAACACGGTGCTTGGCGATAGATAGGAATAACTCTTCAAGAACTTTTTTAGCCTGAAGTTAGCCTTTGCGTATACAAGCTGAGTTGTATTGATAAGCAGTTGAATAAATACGACAAGTACAGGTATAGCCACGGCAAACGCTACGATCTGCCAGACTTTCCAACTAGCCATAAACGATTGAAACTTCACGTAAGTGTCAGAAATAAATGATAGCAAAATTAAAGCCTCCAATAATTATGTACTTTTAAGAAAGCATATTGAATATTGCTATATTTAATAATTGACGATTGAGTAAATTTTATACAAGAAAATTAAAAAGCAAAGGCAGAACTTTCGTCCTACCTTGCAAAATTACTTTTTCACTATCCCCTCTTACTTATTATTTTACTTCTTCACTTCTTCACTCTTATCTCTTATCTATTATCTCTTACTTCTTACCTCTTATATCCCCATACGACGGGACTAAAGTTACTATATTTCCAATTATCATTCCATCCGCTTGGTTGGCTTTCCGCTTCGCAATAGATTGTCAAATCGTTGCAACGTTCAAACGCATATGACCCCATACTTGTTACACTACTTGGTATTTCTATACTTATCAAACTACTACATTCACTAAATGCAAAATAACCTATACTAATTACACCGCTCGGAATAATAATACTAGTTAAACAACTACAGTTCTCAAACGCCCCGTCACCTATACTTGTCAATTGTGAGTTTTTACCAAACGTTAGACTTGTCAAACTGCTACAACCTTCGAATGCCCAGTCGCCTATACTTAATACCCCGCTTGGTATATCTATGCCTGATAAACTGCTACAGTCTCTAAATGCAAAATCACCTATACTAGTTACCTTGCTAGGTATCTCTAAAATTTCCAAACTTTCACAACTATCAAACGCCAAATCGCCTATGCTAGTCACACTACTTGGTATTTCCACACTTGTCAAACTGCGAAGTAAAAAGAATGCTTTATAGCCTATGCTAGTTACGTTGTAACCGTTGATTGTTGACGGTATTACCAATTCATTTGCCTTTCCAACGTATTTTTCTATTATAACGTTTTCGTCATTAGTTGCTACCCAGCTTATTCCGCTTTCCGTCGTACCGCGTTCTTTATAATTCCACGTAACGGGCATTTCGGTTGCTAACTCATCCCAATCCGCGCTCCAACCATCCGGCTGACTTTCCATCTCGCAATAGATTGTTAAATTACAGTTGTAGAATGCTCTTTCACCAATACTAGTTACACCGCTTGGTATTACTACGCTTGACAAACCGCTACATTTATAGAACGCTTCTTTGCCTATGCTTGTCAATTGCGAGTTTTCCCCAAACGTTACGCTAGTCAAATCGTCTAAATTATAAAATGCGCCTAATCCCACGCTCGTCACGTTACTAGGTATATCTATGTTTGTCAACCTGTTACATCCATAGAAAGCGTAGGCGCCTATATTCGTTAAGCTACTCGGCAATTCTATGCTTGCCAGACTGCTACATAGACAAAATGCGCGGGTTCCAATACTCGTTACACTACTTGGCAATTCTATATTCTCTAAAGCGCTACACTCATAGAACGCGCTTTCACCTATGCTCGTTAATCCCTCAGGTATTACTAGACTTTTCAAACTACTGCATCCATAAAATGCAGAGTACCCTATATAAGTTACGCTACCTTGAATATCAAAGTTCGTCAAACTCCGACATCCATAAAACGCATCAAATCCCACGCTCGTTACACTACCTTGTATCTCAACGCTAGTCAAAGAACTGCAGTCCTTAAACACGGCTATGCCCAAGTCGGTTACGCTACCGGGTATTACTACGCTTTGCAAACTGTAACAGCCGTTGAATGCGCTTCTGCCTATACTTGTTACACTACTTGGTATCTCTACGCTCGTCATATTCCTGCAGTTGAAAAATGCGGTTTCGCCTATAGCTGTTACGGGTTTGCCCATATATGAAGAGGGAATGATAAATTCTGAATCATTTTTATATCCTTCTTTTACTTCTTCTATCGTATAAGAAGATTTGTCGTCATTCAAAATAAACTTAAATTTGCCTGAATTCTTATAATTTTGACAGGCTACAAAGATAAATGCAAAACAAAAAATACATAAAACTAAAATTGCAATTAATAATTTCTTTTTCATTTTATTTTCCTTTTTTACTATTATATCACACAAAGTTTTTTTGTCAAATTTTCAGCTAAATTATGATTGTCATATTTCTTCCCAGTACGAATATTATCTTCTTATCTACCTTTATGCCCAAACACTCCTCAATTGCCATTGCGTACAACTCTAGCTGTCTGCGATATCTCTTTTTGAGTTGTTCTGCGCTCTTATGGGAGAATTTGAAGTCTACCAATATATTCTCACCGCCACTGATACCGCCGTGAATAAATAAGTCTACCGTGCCTTGCAACAGCGCTTTATCTTCGCTATCTACCTGCAAAAATTCCTTAGCGGGTAGATTGAGCATAAATTGTTTTTCTCTGTAATGAGGATATTTTCTAGCCTTTTGCATGACGTCGCTTTCAAGACACTCAAGTATCGACTTAGGGTCGATAAACGCGCGTTGTTCTTGGCTCAAAAGTCCTTGTTCAACCATACTCTCAAGACTCTCTGCTACATCGTCAATCGTGAAGCAATTATAATCAATACACTCCAATACCCTGTGATACGCCACGCCTTCGTCTGCGCTGTTGCGCTTGTCCGCCACTTGCTCGTCGGTAAAATCACCGTCCTTGAAAGTATCGATAACTTCTATGTCATCGCCAATATTGAAACCGCCTGACAAAGAATTGTAATAATCGTTGTTGACGGCTGTAACGGTATGCTTGACAAGTAGCGTAGTAGATTGCTCGTACGCATAGCTATTTTGAAGTCCCTTGGCAAAGGCGTCAGCTTCGCCGACGTCAACCAATTTTCTCTTGCTTATATCTTGGACTTGAGCATTATCGCAACACTCTTCTGTATTTACTTCTTTATCAAAATACTTATCATAGAACGACTTATTCTCTACGGCGACGTTGTTTAGCCAATCGAGCATACTCAACGGATTGCCGACTTTTTTCTCTCCAAAAGACTTTTTATTCAAACTACCGCCTCTTCCAAGTCCGCCCGTCGCCGTGATATAAAGCATATTTCTAGCTCTCGTCGTCGCAACGTAGAACAATCTCATCTTTTCTTCAATTACGTCTTTGATCTTTAATTCCCTAAGCATAAGTAAAGGCAGGCTATCTTCAAAGAATCTATCTTGTTCCTCCACGTTCTTTATAGCCAAGCCGTAAGTCTTGTCATATATGAGATTTGCCGTATTCAAATCCATCAAATTGACTTCTTTTGCCGAATCGACAATAAATACTATAGGATACTCCAAGCCTTTAGAACTGTGAATAGTATTGGTGACTACGCAATCGCCATCGTAACCCACTTCGCCGGACACTTTGCCGAAATCTGCAGTATTATCGACAGCCTCGATAAATTTGGAAAGACCGGTATTGTACGGCTTATTCTCCAAGGATTGTACAAAACTCTCCAAGCCCGCGAATTGACTTACTCCGTTCTCGACGGCAGTCATATATTCGCGGTAGTTGAAGTCTGCTATCAACCTTCTAAGAAGTTCCGCAACGCCCATAAAAGACGAAATACGGCGGTAATTATCCAGCATTGCAAAGAACTCTTTGAGCCTTAGAGCCAAAGCATTGTCTTGTTCTTTGCAATACTTGTCCACCGCTTGATGAAAAAAATCCTCCTTGCGATACGCCGTCTTTATCGTCGCCATATCCTTATAACTAAAGTCTGCAAACACCTTGCTTGTCAATACCTCAACCAAAGGTATATCCTGCCGGTAGTTGTCAATTACTCTTATGAACGACGTAAACAAACTTACGCAAGAATTTTTCTTTTCGTTGATTATATTTGCGCTGTCTACCGGTATTCCTGCCGACTTCAACTCATCGACTATGCTTGCCACGTTGGCGCTTCTCGTCGAGCAAAGCAAGGTTATATCTGAATATCTCACCGTCCTATACGCCATAGCGCCGTCGGAAGTCGATACTTGAATTTGTTTTTTCCCTACCAGCGACTTGATTTGCTTTGCTATATACTTTCCCTCTTGAGAGGCAAACGACCTGTTCTCTTGCGCGTCGTCGCGTACGCTGTATACTCCGTCTTGGAAAAAAGGCGTCTCAAGTTCTTTTTGCTCTTTGGGGAAATGCGCGATACGAATAGGCATATCACTTTGGACGTCATAAGATAGATTGCCTTGCAAAAGTCTGCTCTCTTTCTTATAATCGATACCGCCCATATCTTCTTTCATGACGACGTCGAAAACGGCGTTGACAAAATCAATAACTTCTTTACAAGAGCGGTAGTTGCTGTTGAGCGAAAATGAACTGCCGTCCTGCGGTCTTTGCTTATACATGCGATATTTATTCAAGAATATCCTTGGGTCGGTCATTCTGAATTGGTAAATACTCTGCTTTACGTCCCCCACCATAAATAAGTTCTTGCCATTGGATAGCCTTGTCAAAACGTACTCTTGCACGGCGTTGACGTCTTGGTATTCGTCCACGCAAATATAGTCGTAATTATCTGCCAACTCCTTTGCAATGGCGTCGTTTTGCATTGCCTTGACGGCGTAATATTCAAGGTCGGCAAAGTCCATTTTGTTGTCCTTACGCTTTAAGGCGGAATACTCGTCGCAGACCTTTTTTAAGATATGCAATAGAAGCGTAACAAAGTCTTTGTTTGCGTTAAGTTGCTCTTGCAACTGCAAATTCAGTATGGGGAACAACTTTTTAAGTTTGTCAATCAGCGACTTAACGCCAGCCTTATACGACTTGTAATTTTCCTGACGCTCGGCAAACTCGTCTTTTCTGTCTTTGGGAAGTTGCGGAGTATCGGCAATCTTAGGCGCATATTTCACTGCGTCAGCGAGTTCTGCAATATCTTTAGTAGCGTACAAGCTATTTAGATATTCAATGATTTGCGATACGTGCTCAAAATGTTTGTTTAAGTCTGCGCTTTCAAAAAGCATTTGCCAATCTTGTCCTTGGCGAATAAGTTCAAAAATATCCCCATGCAACTCGGCGATATACCGCTTGGCAAGCGGACTTTCTTTGAAGTCCCCGTCATAGTTAGACAATGCGATTTCTTCAAGATAGGCATCTCTGTCAAGTTGAGCTTCCAAAAAGCCGTAAAGCCTGGACAGCGTATCGCAAAATCTTTTCTCTCCCCCAAGATAGTTGATAAGAATATCTACTTGATAATCGTAATTCTCCCTATACTCCTTCATTACGTTGGAAATTGCCTTGCCGAAAAGCGTTTGTTTTTCGCCTTCGTCTACTATGGCAAAAGAAGGCTGTATACTGAGATACTCAAAATTGCTTTTGATAATCATTGAGCAGAGCGAATGAACAGTGGATATATCTGCAATGGGAACGTCTTCTATTTGCTGTCGTATATAATCTTTATCTTCAGACGTCGCCAGTCTTTTTGCAAGTTGAGCGCTTATCTTACTCTTGAGTTCGCTTGCTACAGACTCGTTGAAAGTAACCATTATTATTCTTTTCAAAGGAGTTTTTACTTTGCAGTTTTCGCCTGTAATTATTCTTACTACTCTCTCAATCATGACGGCTGTCTTACCGCTACCCGCAGACGCAGAAACAAGAGTGTTTGTATCAACGCTGTTGATTACTCCAAGCTGTTCTTTCGTCCAATTTATTGCGCCCATACTACATCTCCTCCTTTGGCAAACACACGCCGTCTGTATGCTCGACGTTATCTGCGGTTTTGTCCGCCTCGTCAGCGATTAGATTTTCGAACTCTTCTTGCTTTACGTCCTTGACGTCCCTGACGTACACTTTTGAGCGAGCGCACAGGTCTTTGTAATCGCAGTACTGGCATGCCTTTGGCTCTTCTTTGCCATTGATATTCAAAGGAGATTTTGCAATATATCCTTCTTCTATCTCAGTAGACGCCTTGCTTGTCAACTTCATTACGTAATCGCAAGTATCGTCAAAACCTTTACCGCTCATTACGTGTCCGAGTTCTGAAATAGCGTTGATTTGCACTTCGCCGTCCTTACCAGTCTTGCTCTTTACGGGATATACTGAACTTGCAAAGTCGGAATACTCTGCAAAGCCCTCGTCCAAATCAAACACGTCGTCTTTGTTTGCGTAACCTCTATAAGCAAATCTCTTTGACTCTTTGTCTTTTTTGACAAACTTGTTGTTCATCAAAAGATAGAACACGCCTTGAGGTGTGATATTACCGCTAGAGCGCAATGCGTTGAGATACACAAACAGCTGTATTCTGTCGCCGTAAAGAATATTCGAAGGATTAAAGTCTATACTGCTCTTTGACTTGTAATCTATAATTATAGCCTTGTCGCCAAATCTGTCCACTCTGTCAATAACGCCGTCAAAACTCAATTTGCGAACGCCGTTGTCAATCTCCATTCCCGCTATGCTTGCGTCAGGATTAGAACCAAATCTCAACTCAAGTTTATAAGGTCTGAACTTGGTAACTTGCATGTTCTGCACAAGTTTTTTCACGACGTGTACCGCTTGATTGACAAGTTGTTGCATAGTCAAAGCGTTTTTCTTGCCATCAAGCAAAAAAGCGTATTCCTTACTCTCTTTGACTTGCTCGATAAAAATCTTGGTTACGACATCTTCTATCTCGCTCTCGCTCTTATCCGCGCAATCTTTCAGAGCAAAGTATTTCTCCATTACTGCGTGAAGCAAAATACCGGTATCCTTGACTTCAAGTCCCGCTATCTGCTTACGCTTAAGTTTGAGCACGTTTTCGTTGAAATGTAAGAACGGACACTTGAAATACTTCTCAAATTGCGAAACCGACGTATGCGAGCCGTTGAACATAACTCCGCCCACTGCGTCAAGCTGTACCTCGTCCGTCCTTTCTCCAATCAAAAAGTCTATGTATTCTTTTCCGTATCTTTGACAGCATAGCGTATACAAAATATCCAAAACGTCCGTGAGCGTATCGCTTGCGTCAATAGCCTTTGCCGATACAAGACTTTGCAAAGACAAAAATTCCTGCAAAATATTCTCCTGCGAAGATATGTAGTTGATATACGATTGCCTATCCCAACTGCTATCGGGAGTTTGCTCACCGCTTGGAGTAACGCCCAAAAGGTCTATTAAGTACTCTACCGTCGAACTGGGCGTGAGTTCTTCACCGCTTGAGGATGCCGTGGGATAGCTGATAACCAACTTCTTTCTTGCTCTCGTCAATAGCATAAGCGTAGACAGTCTTTCTTTGCTGTTGCGCCGTCTGCAATCGGGTTGAACGTCGATATTCAAATTGCTCCAAGCAACGTACTCTCTTTCCGATACTATACCGCTGTCGCTATGTTCAGGAGGAAATTTGCCTGCAAGCGCGCCTATGACAAACATGTAATCGAGATTAGCGTATCTGTTTTCGCTAGTTTCGCCGATAAATACGCAGTCGCTGTATAGCGGGATATTGGACATCTCCACTGACTCTATTGCCGTCATTATTATACCGTAAAACTCTTCCCAATCGGCTACGTTATTACCAAGCATACTTTCGCACTTATCTAGGATAGCGTTGAGCTTGTTCTCCGACTGCAAGGTAATTGCCGAGAGTTCGCCAAAGCCGTTCTGCTCTTGCCAACTCGCAAGATTTTCCACCAACTCATGCGCCAAGCAGTTTTGCAAAAACTCTCTTACCGATTTGACATGTTCCTTGATAAATCTCCCGCCAAGTTCAAGTGGCGCAAGCAAGCCGATTATTTTTTCTCTTACGCTTTCGGCTACGGCTTTGTCGTCGCCCTCGCCTAGAGTAAACGGCGATAAAAATCTCGTAAATTCAATGCCGTACTTACAGCAATAATTGTCGAAGATACATACTTCGTCATAGTCAAATCCCAATAAGGCTTGTTTTGCAAATTCAATGACGCTTGATTGAGAATACTTCTCTCCTACCGCTCTTATTGCCGAAGCAACCAACTTCGTCAAAGCTTGAGATGAAAGTTGTTGTTTAATATCCGCATAAAACGGTATGCCGAAATCTTTGAATACGCTTTGAATATATGGAGTGTACGTCGCAAAATCACAACACACTATAGCCATATCTCTATATCTTGCGCCTTGACGCTTAACAAGGTCATTGATAGTTCTTGCCAAAGTTTTTACTTCGTCCACAACGCTTTTGCAAGCGAGAATTTGCGTTCTGTTGTCCCTTACCCCGTCAACTTTGCCGTAAGAATACAGTCCCTTGAATATTATCTCGGCGTCACCCGTCAACTGCTCTTGAACGCAAGTTGTTTTCATAGTCAAACCTATTTCGTTCGCCAAAGAGAAAAGACGTTTTTTAACGTCGGTGGGAAAAACCTGAGAATTGTCGCCGTCGCTGTCCACAAGACAAATATGCGTGTGAAGCGCGTTAAGCATAATAGCTTTGATTATGTCGTATTCGATATTGGAAAACGCAGTAAAGTCGGATATATATACCTCATAATCATTGAGCGCGCCGTCGTATATTAAGTCGCAAAGCGCTTGAAGTTTGCTTGTTCCGTCGGAATAATCTTCTTGTATATACTGCACGTAATCGTGATAAATTTTGACAATATCTTTGGTCTTGTTGGCAATACGCATGGGAAGTCCGTCAACGGCGGATTGCATACGCTCTACGGAAATATTGCTATTGCGAATTTGCGAAATTACAGCGTACATATCATTGGCGAAATCTACGCTCTTGCCAATCTTGCCAAAGCAAAGCAAATCGTCCTTATCCTCGTCAATAACTTTGCGCAACAACATTATCTCCGACTGCTTGTCCAAAAGTCGCTTTTTATTCTGAAGCAATTTGTTGGCAAGTCGCGGAAAAGACGAAACTTCTATGTCAAACGTACCTTTGATATTCAAATGTTCAAGCACGGCTTTTTGATAAGAAAGCGAAAATCTATCGGGCACAAAAAGTATGTGTTTTTTGCTCTCTCCTACTCTGCTTTTAAGTTTATCTAGTATCGGCGTCGAGTCCAAAGTATTCGTCAAAATCAATTCTATCATAGATTAATTGTAACAATTTTTGACATTATTGGCAATATATTATAGGAAAAATTATTGCAAAACGCTCTAAATATGCTATAATATAAACATTATGAAAAAGATACTTATTTTTTTGGTGGCAATAATACTTAAAACTACTGTTTTGTTGACCTTTGTCGGCTGTGGAGAAAGTTTTTCTAAAAATTC
>CAMWPK010000027.1 GCA_947176115.1 uncultured Clostridia bacterium | reverse complement strand
AGACCTGACACGGACGCTCAACTTATCGCAGAGAACATCGCCGCTCAACTTGAAAAGCGTATCGCTTTCAGAAGAGCTATGAAGGGATGTATCTCCAAGGCTATGAAGGGCGGTGTTAAGGGTATCAAAACTATGGTATCCGGTCGTCTTAACGGAGCGGAAATCGCAAATTCCGAGAGCTATCACGAAGGTTCGATACCTCTTCAAACTTTGAGAGCGGATATCGACTACGGCACGGCTGAAGCTCACACCACGTTTGGTATTATCGGCGTTAAGGTATGGGTATACAAGGGTGAAGTACTCGGAAAGAACGTAAAGGAAAACAAGGAAGGAGGTAATGCGTAATGTTAATGCCTAAGAGAGTTAAAAGACGTCGCGTACACCGTGGCAGATTGACGGGACAGGCTAACAAGGGCAACAAGGTTGCATACGGAGAGTACGGACTTGTAGCGCTTGAGCCAAGCTGGATTACCTCAAACCAAATAGAAGCAGCCCGTATAGCAATGACGCGTTATATCAAGAGAGGCGGTAAGGTATGGATCAATATATTCCCTCACAAGCCTATCACGAAGAAGCCGGCAGAAACCAGAATGGGTAGCGGTAAAGGTAGCGTAGAGTACTGGGTAGCAGTAGTTAAGCCGGGACGCGTAATGTTCGAAATGTCAGGCGTAAACGAAGAAGTCGCACGCGAAGCATTAAGACTTGCATCACACAAATTGCCAGTTAAGTGCAAGTTTGTAAAGAGAGAAGAGGTGAGCGCAGATGAAAGCAAGTAATTTTTTTGAAATGACAAACGAAGAACTTAATCTCAAATTGAATTCTTTGAAAGAAGAACTCTTCAATCTTCGCTTTAAGCACAAAGCAGGTCAACTTGAGAATGCAAATCAACTTGCAATTTGCAAAAAGGATATTGCAAGAGTAAAGACGATAATCCGTCAAAGAGAACTTGGTATTTCCAGCGAGCCAAACAAGGCGGGTAAGAAATCCGAGAAAAAGGCTAAGTAAGGAGGATAACGGACATGGAAGAAAGAAATCTTAGAAAAACCAGAGTTGGCGTTATTGTCAGCGACAAGATGGATAAGACCGTAGTTGTTGCTATCAAAGAGCGTGTTAAGCATCCTCTTTACGGCAAGATTATCAATAGAACAAAGACGTTCAAGGCTCACGATGAGCAAAATGAATGTGGCATTGGCGATACCGTGCGTGTCGTTGAAACAAGACCGCTTTCCAAAGATAAGCGTTGGAGAGTAGTCGAAATCGTCGAGAAGGCTAAATAAGGAGGACCCCAAGAATGATACAACCGGAAACAAAATTGGTCGTTGCCGATAATTCAGGCGCAAAAGAGATCAAATGTATTAGAGTAATGGGCGGTTCGTTCCGTAGAAGCGGTAATATAGGCGACGTAATCGTAGCGTCCGTACAGACGGCTACCCCTGGTGGCTCTGTAAAGAAGGGCGACGTAGTTAAAGCTGTTATCGTAAGAACTAAGAAAGGCATCAGAAGAACCGACGGTTCTCACATCAGATTTGACGACAACGCGGCCGTTATTATCGACAATCAAAAACAACCTAGGGGTACCCGTATCTTTGGACCTATTGCCAGAGAGTTGAGAGAAAGAGATTATATGAAGATCATATCTCTTGCCCCAGAGGTAATCTAACGGAGGTAGACCAATATGAGTATGAATGTTAAGAAAGGCGACGCTGTCAAGGTTATCGCAGGCGTCGATAAAGGTAAGACAGGTCAAGTATTGGCGGTAGATACCAAGTCCCAAAGAGTGGTTTTGCAAGGCTCAGACTTGAAGACGGTAAAATGCTTCGTTAAGCCACGCAACGCTCAGGAGAAGGGCGGAATTATCGAGAGAGAGGCTTCAATCAACGTATCCAACGTTATGATTATCTGCCCAAGTTGCAACGTAGCTACGAGAGTTGCTCACAGCATAAGCGTTGACGAAAAAGGCAAGAAAATCAAGACGCGTATCTGTAAGAAGTGCGGAGCTTCTTTGGACGTAACGGCATCAAAAGCATCCAAAACCGCTAAGAAGGCAACTAAGAAAACTGCCACTAAGGCAAAGAAAACCACTAAAGTGGAAGAAAACTAATGGAGGACAACGACTGTGGAAAATAGAGAATACAGAATGCTTGAATACTATAAATCAACAGTAGTTCCTGCATTGATTAAAAAGTTTAGTTACAAGAACGTAAACCAAGTTCCAAAACTTGAGAAAGTAGTTCTCAATATGGGTCTTGGCGACGTTAAGGACAATAGCAAGAGCCTTCAACAAGCTGTTGAAGAACTCAAGTTGATTGCCGGTCAAGCTCCCGCAGAGTGCAAGGCTAAGAAGAGCGTTGCTAACTTCAAGGTGAGAGAAGGTATGACGATTGGCGCTAAGGTTACTTTGAGAGGAAAGAAGATGTACGACTTTATGGATAAACTTATATCCGTAGCTCTTCCTCGAGTAAGGGACTTTAAGGGCGTACCAAGCGATTCCTTCGACGGACGCGGTAATTATGCAATGGGCGTTAAAGAACAAATCATCTTCCCTGAAATTCAATACGACAAGGTAGAGAAAGTAAGAGGTTTTGACATTATCGTCGTAACAACGGCTAAAACAGACGAAGAGGCTAAGGAGTTGTTGACGCTCCTCGGTATGCCTTTTGTGAAATAAGGAGATTTAGATTATGGCAAAGAAAGCAATGATTAACAAGCAACAAAAGACTCCAAAGTACTCCACAAGAGCATACACAAGATGCCAAATTTGTGGTAGACCGCATGCAGTTTTAAGAAAGTATGGAATTTGCAGAATTTGCTTCAGAGAACTCGCTTACAAGGGCGAGATTCCCGGAGTAAAGAAGGCAAGTTGGTAATAGGAGGGTATTTACTATGATGATAACTGATCCAATCGCAGATATGCTCACCCGTATTCGTAACGCCTTGGTAGCAAGACACGAAAGCGTCGAAGTACCGCTCTCCAAGATGAAGAAGTCAATCGCTGACATCTTGACGGAAGAAGGCTTTATCAACGGATATGAAGTAGTTGAAGGCGAAGTTCAAAGTGTTATGAAGGTAAATTTGAAGTATGGACCTAACAATGAAAAGGTCATTTCTGGTATCAAGCGTATATCCAAGCCGGGCTTGAGAGTATATGCAAACTCGGAGAATCTTCCTGTAGTTCTCAACGGCTTGGGAATAGCTATTATTTCCACGTCAAAGGGAGTTATGACAGACAAGAAAGCTCGCGCAGCTCATATCGGTGGCGAAGTGCTCGCTTACGTTTGGTAATAGGGAGGTAGGAATATGTCAAGAATTGGTAGACTTCCTGTTGCTATCCCAGCAGGCGTAGAAGTAAGCGTATCACCTGAAAACCTCGTTACGGTAAAAGGCGCTAAGGGTACTTTGACTCTCAAAGTAAACAGCGTAATCACCGTAAAAGTAGAGGGCGCAGAAGTGCACGTATCAAGACCTAACGACGAAAAGGCAGTTAAGGCTATGCACGGTCTTTACAGAAAGTTGATTGCTAATATGGTTGAAGGCGTATCCAAGGGCTTTGAGAAGGCTTTGATTCTCAACGGCGTAGGTTACAAAGCGTCCAAGCAAGGCAAAAAACTCGTTCTCAACGTAGGTTATTCGCATCCGGTTGAGATTGAAGAAGTACCGGGTATCACTTACGAGTGCCCTTCCGTTACGGAAGTTGTCGTAAAAGGTATCAATAAAGAATTGGTTGGTCAAATGGCTGCCAATATAAGAAAAGTTCGCAATCCCGATCCTTACCACGTATACGGTATTCGTTATAAAGACGAAGTTATCGCTCGTAAGGAAGGCAAGACGGGTAAGAAATAAGGAGTGAGATAATATGATTAGTAAGATTGATAAAAATGCCATCAGGCAAAAAAGACATCAAAGAGTCAGAATCAAAATCAGTGGCACAGCCGAGAGACCTCGCTTCAACGTATACAGAAGTACCAACAACATCAACGTTCAAATCATTGACGACGTTAAAGGTACGACGCTAGTTTCTTGCTCGACACTTGACAAGGATATGGCTAAGGCAATCAAGGGTAAGACCAAGAGCGAAGCCGCGGCAGAAGTAGGCAAGGCAGTCGCTAAGAAGGCTTTGCAAGCAGGTATCACCGAAGTAGTATTCGACAGAGGCGGATATCTCTATACCGGACGCGTTAAGAGCGTTGCAGACGGCGCAAGAGAAGCCGGACTTAAATTCTAAGGAGATGCAAAATGGCTAGAAAAGAGAGATTTAACAATCAAGAAGAAGAATTGCTCAATAAGCTCATCTGCGTCAACCGTGTAACCAAGGTTGTTAAGGGCGGTAGAACGATGAGATTTGCGGCTCTTATAGTAGTCGGCGACGGCAACGGCACAATTGGTCTTGGTATGGGCAAAGCAGGCGAAGTTCCTGAGGCTATCCGCAAGGCTACGGCAGAAGCAAAGCGTAACATGATTAAAATTGCTAAGTTGGATACGTCAGTTCCTCACGAAGCAATCGGCAACTTCGGTAGTTCTAAGGTTATCATAATGCCGGCTAGCGCAGGTACCGGTGTTATCGCCGGCGGTCCTGTCCGTGCCGTACTTGAATGCGCAGGCATCAAGGACGTGAGAACCAAGTCTATGGGAAGCAACAACAAAATCAATTGCGTAAAGGCTACGTTTGACGGACTTGCAAAGATGAAGACGGCTGAGCAAATCGCCGCTTTGAGAGGCAAGAGCGTCGAAGAAATTATAGGCTAATAGGAGGCGACTTATGGAAAAGATTAAAGTTACGCTCGTGAAGAGTACGATAGGTTGCTCTCAAAAGCAAAAAGATACTGTTAAGGCTTTGGGTCTTAGCAAGATCGGAAGTAGCAACGTTATCACGTCTAACGCTTGTTCCGAGGGTATGCTCAAGGTAGTTGCTCACCTCGTAATGATTGAGCAAGCGTAAGGAGGAGTAGATATGAAATTGAATAATATGGCTCCGGCAGAGGGAGCAAAGACGCAGTCTAAAAGACTTGGCAGAGGTATAGGCTCGGGTCTTGGCAAGACTTCCGGTAAAGGTCACAAGGGTCAATGGGCTCGTAGCGGTGGCGGAGTAAGACCGGGATTTGAAGGCGGACAAATGCCACTCGTAAGAAGAATTCCTAAGAGAGGATTTAACAACGTCTTCAAGAAAGAATATTCTATCGTCAACGTTAGCGACCTTGAAGTGTTCGACAACGGCACGGTAGTTACGGCAGAACTTCTCCTTGAGAAGGGTGTTCTTAGTAAGGTTGAGCCTTATGGTTTGAAGGTTCTTGGCAACGGTACATTAACTAAAAAGCTTGAGGTTAAAGCAAACAAATTTACTAAGTCAGCTGCAGAAATAATCCAAAAAGCAGGTGGCAAAGCAGAGGTGCTATAATGTGGCAAACTATAAAAAACGCATTTAGTGATAAAAGCATCAGATGTAAGATCTTCGCAACGTTCGGATTGCTTCTCGCATTCCGAATCGGTTGTTGGATACCGCTTCCGGGCATTACTGCGGACTTTTACGCAGGACAGTTCGGCGGAACGGGCGAAAGCAACACGATTTTCCAACTCTTGAGTATGATGAGCGGTGGCTCAATGCAGTACCTTACGCTCTTTGCGCTAGGTATCTTGCCGTTCATTAACAGCTTTATCATTATGCAGTTGCTCACACTTATCATTCCACCGCTTGAAAGACTTTCAAAACAAGGTGATGAGGGGCGTGAAAAAATCACGATAATCACCAGATACGTGGCAATAGCCTTGGCAGTAGTACAAGCTATCGGTATCGTAGTAGCTTACAAAGATTACATCGATCCGATGTTTGGCGAAAAGAACGGCTGGCTTACTGCTATTATGATTATCGCACTGCTCGTTTCAGGCAGTACTGTAGTTATGTGGCTTGGCGAGAGAATTACAGAACTCGGTATCGGCAACGGTACGTCGCTGATAATCTTCAGCGGTATCTTGTCCTCGTTTGGTTTGGCGCTTGTAAATACAATTCCGCAAATCAAAGTTGAACCTAATAAATTATGGAATTTGTTTGGTTATATATTGGTAGTATTGTTCTTGTTTGCGTTTATCGTATTCGTAGACGGCGGAGAGAGAAGAATCAAAGTCAACTACGCTAAGCAAGTCAAGGGCAATAAAATGTACGGCGGACAGTCTACGTTTATACCAATCAAGGTCAACAGCTCCGGCGTTATGCCTATCATCTTTGCTTCGTCCTTTATGACGATACCTATGATGATATTCCAGTTTACGGGACAAGATAATCAAGCCTTTGCTAATTACATGACCTACTGTTATCCTGGTACGACAGGTTCGCAATGGCAATGGGTAGGCTGGGTATTCTACTATCTGGTAATGCTTGGACTTATTATATTCTTTGCATACTTCTATGCGCAGATACAGTTCAACCCGCAGGACGTAGCAAGGAACTTGCAACAGTACGGCGGTTCTATACAAGGTATAAGAAGCGGTAAACCTACCAGCGATTACCTTCAAAAAATAAACAATAGAATAGTTTTGTTCGGCGCGTTATTCCTTGGCTTTATCGCCATAATACCGGCGGCTCTCTTCCAACTCATAGGAGGAGGCTTGGGACTTAACAACGCTATATCGTCAACGGGTATGTTGATTGCGGTAAGCGTAGCGCTAGAATTTAACAAACAGCTTGAAGGACAGCTCATGATGAAGCATTACAAGGGCTTCCTCAAGTAAAAGAGGATTTATGTACTTGGTATTTTTAGGAGCTCCGGGCGCCGGCAAAGGCACCCAAGCTACGAGAGTATGTGAAAAGTATAAAGTGCCTCATATCTCCACAGGAGACATATTGAGGGCTAATATCAAGGCAGGCACAGCCTTGGGAGTGGAAGCTAAAAGCTACATTGACAAAGGCTTGCTAGTGCCTGACGAAGTCGTGATAGGACTTGTCAAACAAAGACTTCAAGAGGCTGATTGCCAAAAGGGATATTTGCTTGACGGTTTTCCCAGAACGATAGAACAAGCCAAGGCTTTGAATGAATTTGCTAAAATAACTTATGCAATCAACATAGCCGTTGACGAAAAGCTTGTCGTAGACAGAATTGCAGGTCGCAGAATGTGCAAGTGCGGAGAGAGTTATCACCTATCTTGGTATGACAAAGACGTCTGCGCAAAATGCGGTGAAAAGCTATATCAAAGAGATGACGACAAAGAAGACACGGTTAAGTCGCGACTTGAAGTGTACAATGCCCAGACGGCTCCGCTCATTGAGTACTATAACAATATGGGTATACTCAAAGACGTAGACGGCGCGCAAGAGATGAACAAAGTTTTTGACGACATAGTGAGGATACTCGATGATAACCATTAAGTCGGACTACGAGATACAGCTTATGCGCAAGGCAAATCAAATAGTTAGAGATACGCTCAATCTTCTCGAAGATACAATCAAAGAGGGAATGACAACGGCTCAGCTCAACAAGATTGCCCACGACTACATAATTAAAGGCGACGCTATTCCGTCATTTTTAGGATACGGCGGTTTCCCTGCGTCGATATGTACGTCGATAAACGAACAAGTAGTACACGGTATTCCTTCAGACAAGGCTGTAATCAAAGAGGGCGATATAGTAAGCGTAGATTGCGGAAGTATCTACAAGGGTTACAACGGCGACGCCGCAAGAACCTTTATGATAGGCAAGGTCAGCGAAGAAAAAGCCAAACTCGTTGAAGTCACCAAGCAGAGTTTTTTCGAGGGCGTTAAGATACTCAAAGAAGGCGTAAGGCTTGGAGATTTAGGACACGCAATACAGTCTTATGCGGAATCCTTCGGATACGGAGTGGTTAGAGCGTTGGTAGGACACGGAATAGGCAGAGATATGCATGAAGATCCTGAAGTCCCCAACTTCGGCAAAGCAGGTCGCGGTATGCGATTGAGAAAGAATATGACGATTGCCATAGAGCCGATGATAAACTTGGGAACAGAAGACGTGTATATGCTCAACGACGGTTGGACGATAGTCACGGCAGACGGAATGCCGTCGGCGCACTACGAGAACACCGTGTGGATAAAAGAGGACGGGGTAGAGATACTGTCGCTGTGAGGAGAAGACGATGAAAGTGGGAGATATCGTGCAATCTAAGAGCGGTCACGACGCAAAAAAGTATTTCGTCGTAATTGCTACGCTTAACGAGAGTTATATACTGATTGCCGACGGCAAGACGAGAAAACTCGATTCTCCCAAACAAAAGAACGTCAAGCACGTCAAACTCATTGAAGAAGCGAGCGGAATTAAGACGTACGTCGATGATAAGAGCATAGCTGATAGATTAGCTAAACTTGATACTGTTGAATAGGAGGTATATATGTCCAAAGAAGACGTAATCGAAGCAGAGGGAAAGGTAATAGAAGTATTGCCGGGTACCAATTTCAAAGTAGAATTGTCAAACGGACACGTTATCGTAGCATACCTATCGGGAAAATTGAGAAAGAACTATATTAAAATTCTCGAAGGCGATGCAGTCAAAGTAGAATTAAGTCCATACGACCTCACAAAGGGTAGAATAGTATGGCGTAACAAGAATTAAGGTAGATTAACGGAGGATATAACAATGAAGGTTAGACCATCAGTAAAGCCAATGTGCGACAAATGCAAGGTAATAAAGAGAAACGGAGCAGTTATGATTATCTGCTCAAAGTACAAAAAGCATAAGCAAAAGCAAGGCTGATTTTCTCTTAACTGCAAATCGAGTAAATATTGCTCAAAATGCTAAAGGATTATGGAGTTTTCCATAATTCCTTTATTGCGTAAAAAATAAAAAAAGTGTATTATAACGCTTGCAAGGTTTATTAAATTATGTTATAATACCCAAGCAATTAGACATTAATCGTTGGGGAGCGGCTAATAGGTTGTTTCATTCCAAAGCACAACAGACAATCTAACTTCTCATAGCGTTTAATAATATAATAAAAACATTTATTAAATTATTGGAGGTATTTTCATGGCTCGTATTAGTGGCGTTGATTTGCCAAATGAGAAAAGAGTTGAGATAGGTCTTACCTACATATACGGTATAGGTAGAGTTACGTCCAACAAGATTCTCGCTGATACAGGTATAAATCCCGATACAAGAGTTAGGGATTTGACTGATGAAGAAGTAAACAAGATTCGTGAATACATCGACCACCACAACATTATGGTTGAGGGCGATTTGAAGCGTGAAATCAAAATGAACATCAAAAGACTGCAAGAAATCGGTTGCTACCGCGGTGTAAGACACCGTAAGGGATTGCCGGTTCGCGGTCAGAGTACTAAGCAAAATGCTCGTACAAGAAAGGGTCCGAAGAAGACCGTTAGCCGTAAGAAGAAATAAGGAGGATTGAATAATGGCAGTTGCTAAAAAAGTAGTTAAAAAACGTACTGTAACAAAGCGCCGTGGCGAAAACGGTTGCGCTCATATTCACGCCTCTTTCAACAATACCATCGTTACGATCACCGACACGCAAGGTAATGCTGTCAGCTGGTCGAGCGCAGGTCACCTTCAACTTCGCGGTAGCAAGAAGTCTACGCCGTTTGCAGCTCAAATGGTAAGCGAAGACGCAGGTAAGAAAGCGTACGATGCAGGCGTAAGAAACGTAGAGGTATATGTAAAAGGTCCGGGTAGCGGTAGAGAGTCTGCTATCAGAGCTTTGCAAAACGTAGGATTGAACGTTACGCTCATTAAAGACGTATCTCCAATTCCTCACAATGGCTGTCGTCCACCAAAGCGCAGAAGACTGTAATAGGAGGTTTGCAATAATATGGCTAGATATACAGGTCCTGATTGTCGTCAATGCAGACGCGAAGGCGAAAAATTATTTTTGAAAGGCGAAAAGTGTTATTCGGAAAAGTGCCCTTTTGCTAAGAACAGCACTCCTCCGGGACAACATGGCGCTGATAGAAAGAAGAATAGCGAATACGCTACTCAGCTCAGAGAAAAACAAAAGACCAAGAGAATCTACGGACTTTGCGAGAAGCAATTCAGAGGCTACTACGACAAGGCAGAAAAGATGAGAGGTATCACGGGTGAAAACATGCTTATCCTTTTGGAAAGACGTCTTGACAATACCGTTTACCGTCTTGGTTTGGCATCTTCCCGCTCTATGGCTAGACAAATCGTAAACCACGGTTTGATTACAGTCAACGGTAAGTGCGTAAATATTCCTTCATTCCTCGTGAAGAAGGGCGACGTAATAAGCGTCAAAGAAAATAAAGCCGACAAAAAGGTATTCAATGGTATCAAGGAGGCTAAGACGCTCAATCTTCCTAAGTGGTTGACGTTTGACAACGCTACTATGACGGGCAACGTAATTGCTTTGCCTGAGAGAGCAGACGTTGAGCAGAAGATTGAAGAGCACATGATTGTCGAGTTGTATTCTAAATAATAATACGCTTTGACATTCTCGGTCATTGAACATTGAATAGGAGGCTAACAATGATAGAAATTCAAAAACCAAATATCAATAAAGAAGATATGGAGCCTGGTAGAAAGACTAGATATTCCGTTGAACCGCTAGAGCGCGGATTCGGAACTACTCTCGGTAACAGCCTTAGAAGAATACTCTTGGGCGCATTGCCGGGCGCAGCTCCAGTCGGCATAAGAATTAACGGAGTTCAACATGAATTTACCGCTATCCCCGGTATCAAAGAGGACGTCACCGACATTATCCTCAATATTAAGGGTATTGCTGTAAAGGCTCACACCGAGGACAAGAACTTCAAACAACTTTGTACTGTCAACAGATATAGCGCAGGCGTAGTTACCGCCGGAGATATTTCTCACAGCGACGATATAGAAATTCTCAATCCGGAGCTTGAGATTTGTACTCTTGAAGAGGGCGCAAGCATCGAAATGGAGATTTATATCGGCGTAGGCAGAGGTTACGTAAGCGCTAGCGAAAACAAGGACGAGGAGCAGGGTATCGGATATATTCCGGTTGACTCAATCTTCACGCCGGTTATCGCCGCAAGTTATCAAGTAGAGAGCACCAGAAAAGGTCAAGACATCAATTTTGACAAACTCACTATTGACGTTACGACCGACGGTACGGCTACGCCAAACGAAGTCATCAGCTTGGCGGCTAAGATTATGAACGATCATCTTGGCATTTTTGTCAAACTTGTTGACAATATGGCTGATAAAGAGATACTTATCTCTCAAGACAACGAGTCGCAAGCAAAGATTTACGAAATGGCAATCGAAGATTTGGATTTGTCAGTTAGATCTTACAACTGCTTGAGAAGAGCCGGTATCAACACTGTCAAAGATTTGACGGAAAAGACTGAAGACGACATGCTTAAAGTGAGAAATCTCGGCAAGAAGTCGCTTGAAGAAGTCATGAAGAAAATTGACGACCTTGGTCTTAAACTCAGGGACAAGGATGAATAATAGGAGGTAAAGGAAAATGGCAAGAAAGTTGGGCAGAACAGCCGAAGAAAGAATGGCCATAATTAGAAATCAAGCCTCAGAACTATTGT
>CAMWPK010000026.1 GCA_947176115.1 uncultured Clostridia bacterium | reverse complement strand
GCAAGAATACTACTCCGTCGATAGGCTCTTCCAAACTCTTGAGCAAAAAGTTCTGTACTTTTGCGTCAACCTTATCAAGCGCGCGAATAATCATAATCTTGACGTCGCCTACGCTCTTGACGTACACCTTTTCGACAAATTCTCTTATACCGTCGGCTTTGAGATTTTTCGGCTCGAAAATATCCTCGTGATTTTTATCCTCAACTTTTTGGCATACCACGCATTTACCGCAACCGCCGTCTTTGCACAAGATAGTTTCGCTAAACAAGTCGATAAGCATATCGAC
Organism: uncultured Clostridia bacterium; assembly: GCA_947176115.1. Classification (GTDB taxonomy): domain Bacteria; phylum Bacillota; class Clostridia; order Christensenellales; family UBA3700; genus RACS-045. The sequence goes on along the minus strand of CAMWPK010000026.1, from coordinate 11,608 downwards.
CGCCAATTCGTCCTCGCCCATTATCATATAACAATGGTTGAGTCTGCCTGCGCTTATATCGTTTTGCAGACTCTTATACGCCTTGGTATCCTTGAGTAGCGATGAGTATCTCAACATTATACTATACCTCTTTGGCGCAAAAGCTCCACAATCTTCGAGTGTGTGGTTACCGCATCGCCTGAGCAATCCACGCGCGCAATGCGGTCAGGGTACAACTCGCACGCTTGCAGATATCCCTCGTATACCTTTTGGTGAAAATTATCGCCTTCTTGCTCAAGTCTGTCCGCCGTGTCTGCTCCCCCCTTTCTCGCAAAGGCAAGACGGGGCGAAAGGTCGAGAAATACCGTCAAATCAGGCATAATATCTGAACAAGCCATTTTATTCAACGTATCGATTTTGTCTGCGCCAAGCCCTCTCGCAACGCCTTGATACGCGAACGTAGAGTCTATAAATCTGTCGCACACGACGAGTTTTCCGCTTTGCAATGCAGGCTTGATTACGGCTTCTACGAGTTGAGCGCGCGACGCGCTGTACAGCATAGCCTCGCACATGCCCGTCATACCCACGTTGTCTATATCCAAAATTATATTGCGTATCTTTTCGGAGATAGGATTACCGCCCGGCTCTCTCAAAAAGACTGCGTCAACGCCCTGCGACTCAAGAAATCCCCTAATCATCGCGAGTTGCGTCGTCTTTCCTACGCCCTCTCCGCCTTCAAACGTAATAAATTTTCCTTTCATTCTCTCTACATTTCTCCGCTTGTATTCAGTATACGTTTATTTTATCACAGCTATACGACCGCTAGCAAGTCCAAACAACCGACTTGAATATTTTTTTATAAAATCTACTGCCTTTTGATTTATGACGTCGCCTTTTTTAATGACGGGAACGCCCGGCGGATACACGCCCACTTCTACGGCGCATACTTTGCCCAACGCTTCGTCAACTTCGACTAGCGTTACTTCTCCGTTTTGCGCTACGTTTTGCATACCCAAATCGACGTCAATATCGCCCTCTGATTTTTCAAGCGGTATATTGTTTAGCGCATCAGCAAGCAAAGACAGCTTGTCGCAATTAAATGGCGTAATGATAAACACGAGTAAATCTCCGTACGCCATCTCGGCAAAAATACCTTGAACAGCAAGTTTATCCGATACCTTATTGCAATCTACGCCCTCTATCTTGACGACTAGCCTTGTAAAATCGTCGGTATTGACAACTTCGCCCGCTTTGAGTTCTCTCTTAAATTTATCAATTTCGCTCTTGACTTTAGCGTACTCCTCTTCGCCGTGGCTGAGCATATAATCATCGGCAAAGTCCATACTTGCCATTATAAGATAGTTGGGCGAAGTGGAATGAATATCAGCTCTCAATAATCTGCACTCTTTATACAGTTCTTTGCCGTTGGTCAAAAGTATAGCTCCGCCTCCGTATACAGGCAGGGTCTTATGCATGCTCACAAGCGCTATATCCGCGTAATGGCTCGCATTGTCGGGTAGCAAGGACGAATAGGGAAAATGCGCCGAATGAGCTTCGTCTACGACAAGCAAAGCGCCTACGCTCACTGCAAATTCTTTAATTTCCTTTAAGGAAAACACTTTACCAAAGTAGTTTGGTGAAGTGACGAATACGCTGGATATCTTCTCTTGACTGCTCAACTTCAAAGCTTCAGTCAAGTCCTTACAACAGCAAATCTTTACGTCAAAAATTCTTGACGAGGAAAAAAACGACTTGTGCATATCGCCTATTGCAAGTGCTACGCCTTGTCGCGACTTGGCTAAAGCCATGGCAATTTGCATACCGCACGTAGACCCGCTTGTCAGTATCAGCGCGTCTTGATAACCGTAATTGATTGCAAGTTTTTTCTCGCAACGCGCAATTACGTCCTCGCTCTGCAGAAGATTGTCAAGTCCTTGTACCTCAGTCCAATCAAATTGCGCTGATGAATACAAACCGTCAAGACTAGCCTGTCCATTATGCGACGGCATGCAAAATCTTGCTTTGACGGTATCGTTGTATTCTTTTATTTTGTCATACAATTCTCTTGACATAATTATTCCTTATTTCGTTTTTACTATTTCGTACCCTAGTAGGATTTCTCCGCTACGGTCGAAATGACATCAAAAAGTCACCTTGAGTGAAACGCAGTGAAGTCGAAAGGTCTATACCGCCTGAATAAAAAGGCGACCTTAAAGGTCGCCCTTATGATTCAACTTTAAGATTAGTTGATTGACAAGACTTTAACTTTGTAAGAATTGTCGCCCAATTCTACGATAGCCTCTTCGCCCTTTTTCTTACCGATAATTGCTACGGCAAGCGGGGATTCGTTGCTAATCTTATTTTCCAAAATAGACGCTTCGGTAGTACCAACAATGGTATATTCGCTCTCTTCGTCTTCTGAATAGTCGTAAATCTTAACCTTGCAACCTGCGACTACGACGCCTTGCTTACCCTCAGTATCTTTAATGATTTCAGCATTGTCGAGTTGGGCCTGTATAGTCAAAATTTCCGCTTCGACTTGGGCTTGGTAGTCCTTTGCCGCATCATACTCTGCATTTTCCGACAAGTCGCCAAAACCTCTTGCAATTCTAATTCTCTCGCTTGCGTCGGCTCTGTCTACGTTGATTAAATGCTCCAATTTCTTCTTAAGATTGTCATATCCTTCTTGTGTAACGAAGTATTTCTTTTCCATATATCCTCCTCGCCTAACGGCTTATTTACTTTATTTATTGTTTTTACTGCGGAAACTCAAGACGTAAAGGCTTTCGCTCATAGAGATATTTTCCACAGTTACGCCCTCAGGCACTTCAAGTTCTACAGGGGCAAAGTTCCATATCGATTTAACGCCGTACTTAATAAGCTCGTCGGCTACGCTCTTTGCCGAATCCTTTTGAGTAGCAATTATTGCTATATCTACGTTGTTTTGTTTGAGATATGCTTCCAAAAGGTCCATTTCATAGACCTTGATACCGTTGATAGACGTACAACGCGGGTCTATGTCAAACAACGCCCTTACGAAAAATCCGTCGTCAACAAAGCCTTTGTAACCTGCCAAGGCTCTGCCGATATTGCCCGCGCCCACGATAATCATATCGTATTCTTTATCAAGACCGAGAATTACGGCAAGTTCGTTCTTGAGTTTTACGACGTCATAGCCGTACCCTTGTTGACCGAAACCGCCAAAGTTGCACAAATCCTGTCTTACTTGCGATGCCGTGATATTTAGCACACTTGCAATCTTATTGGACGACACTCTGGTAACTCCGCTGTCCGCAAGCTGTTTGATATGTCTATAATAGCGTGGCAAACGCTTGATGACCGCCTCCGAAATCATAAGTCCTCCTCATCGACATACGCAGTATGTCTTGTATATTTTAATCAAGGATATGGCAATTTGTCAATAGTTTTTTGTCAAATATGCGGAAAATCAACCTTTAATCTAAGATAATTGCCTAAAAGCTAGTCGTACCCACTGCCACGGCTTGACAGCGCAGTCTTTTGTATTATAAAATTGATATATGAAGATTTGGGCAAGACTGGTTACTAACGATAAAATTCAAAAAGATATAATCTATCATTCTCCTCTAAAACTCACTCCTCACAACTACGAAGAGTGGCTAAGAGATATTTGTCACCAACTTGACGTACCCAATCCCGTTCTTCTCAACCACCATTATAAGAATTTCGTCAACTTCCACAATACCAAGTTCAAGCAAGACGACTTTGTGGAAACTCTAGACTACGACGCAATGATTGTAGAAGATTGCAAAGAATAAAGACTGAATTAATTAAAAGCGCAATGCAATGGCATTACGCTTTTTTATCAGTAAAGACAATCCGACTTCGCTTATAATTCTGATATTATCTTAAATACTTTTTACACTTCCTTTTTATTAAACCGCTTGTAGCTGAACCACATAAACAGCGCGCACCACAAAAGCGTAATTGGAATCATTCCCCATATGCTCATACCTTTGAAGATAGTGCCGTCTACGGATATTCCGCTCGACCAATCGAGGTTGGCTAAGAAGCCGAGATAGCCTACGTACGGAACAGCCAAGACGTACTCTACCCAGGTGCCGAAGCTAAAGAACAAGAAGAGCAAACACAGCACGATTGACTTGCCGTAAGTATTGCAAAGCGAACAAATAAACATCGTTGCTTGCGTAAGAGCAAAGACTTGTACCATATTGATAAGCAAAATTATCATGAGCGCGCCCATTGGCGGAACTATTGTCACTAGAGAACCCGCAACGAAAGCAACGTTGAGCGCGTTGGGTCCATAAAGTATAAGTCCCAATATAAGCGATAAGAAGAATGAAATTAAAGTCAAAGCCTCTGCGACTATTACTACGCTAAGCCACTTGGCGGTAAAGAACTTATTCTTGTTGAGAGGTCTTAAGAATTGCATTTTCATAGCTCCGCTTGCGTATTCTCCGCAAGTTGTTCTGCAACAAGCTACGATAAGAAAGATTATGACCACACTCATAAGTACGCTCATACAAATATTGGTAAAGGAATATACGTCAAAGCCAAAGAGCCCCAAAGTACTATTCGAAGTATACGCCATAGTACTGCCGGACGTCACGTTGTGAGCTTTGAGATATTCAAGGATAGCAATTCTCGCCTTGTAGCCAGCAATTGAATTGGTGACAATTAGTTTGTCAATCCAGCTACTCTCTGCTTGTATCACCGCCATTTCGGCTTTGAGCGACGCTATCTGCGCATCGTAATCTGCAAGGCCTTCGGAGATAACCACGCTTGGGAATATACTTTGCAATACAGCCGACAACGCAGTGATTGCAAGCGCAATAACGACGATGGCGATTGCAAGTTTCAAAAGCGTATGCTTGCGGTTGATTTTATAAAATTCACAATATAAAAGGTCAGACATCTTATTATTCATTATTTAGATACCTCCTTGTACAAGTCTTCCAAACTGCGCTTGAGCTTATTGACGGTGTATACCACAATATCGTTCTGTACCAAAGTCTTGACAAGTTCTCCCACTTGCGCTTGGTTGACTATCACTACTATAGCGTTGTTTTGCAAGCTCGTCTGCAATCCTTGCTCGCTGATTAACTCGCTTGCCTTTTGCAAATCGCTACACTCAATTGCGAACTTACGCATAGAATCTACGCCGTAATTTACTTCTTCCATACTCTTGACAGCCTTTATCTCGCCGTTTGCCATAAAAGCAACTCTATCGCAAGTCTGTTGCATTTCGCCAAGTATATGCGAAGAAATTATTATAGTAGTACCCATTTGCTTTTTTAGATTGAGGAACAAATCGCGCATTTGAGCGATACCGTCGGGATCAAGTCCATTGGTAGGTTCGTCAAGAAGCAATAACTTTGGCGAGTGCATAATTGCCTGCGCAATGCCAAGTCTTTGACGCATTCCCAAAGAGTAGGTCTTGAATTTGTCGTTTATTCTTTCCTCCAATCCCACGAGCGAAACGATAGATTTCAATCTCTCTTCGCTCAAATTTGCTCCTTGTAATCTTGAGTAGTACCTGAGATTGTCCATACCCGAAAAATCGTTGAAGAGCGTAGGCGCTTCGACAATAGCTCCCACTTGAGCAAGAGCTTTTTCTCTTGATGCTATCACGTCAAAACCGCCTATGGTAATGCTTCCGCTGTCGGGAGTGACGAGCCCAAGCATAAGTTTGATAAGCGTAGTCTTGCCCGCTCCGTTGGAACCCAAAAGACCAAGTATCTCGCCCTCTTCGACGTCTAAAGTCGCATGCGAAACCGCCGTGATTGGCAAACCTTTTTTTCGACCTTTTGGCTTGTAAGTCTTTGATACGTCATTGATTTCTATCAATCTCATTTTATCCTTCCCTCCGACTTGTGTCGGCAAACTTTGCCCCCACAATATTTTGTGTTTTGAAAATTTGAGAGCAAATTGTCTTTTTATTTTTTTATAGGTATGATATATTATATTATGATTTAATTATATTCTAACATACTCAAAATCACATTTCAAGGAGATAATATGAATTTTTGCACAATGTCAAAGGACAACGAAACGGGAGTGATACTTCTTGACAAGAGCTTTGTCGTCAACTATCTTCCCGAATGTAGCGAAAAACAGCTCAAGATCTATCTTTTGGGTTTGACTTTGTGTTCCCAACCGCAAGAAAATGACATCTCCTTTATTTGCGACGCGCTGTCAATGACGCAAGAAGAAGTAGAGAGCGTATTCGGCGAACTTGCCGACATAGGTCTTGTAAATATAACTGGTTACTCGCCCTTTGCGGTAACGTACAAGAATATCCGCTCCACCTTTGCTAAGCATTACAAAAAGGAGAAATACGCCGATTTCAATGCCCAACTTGAAGCGCTATTCCCCTCTATCGCATTTACGAATATCAATCAATATACCGTGTATTACGATTTTATCGAAGAAACAAAAATCAAACCCGAAGTGCTCATCACGATTGCAAGGTATTGCGTAAATCTCAAGGGCGAAAAAATAAAAGCAAATTACATAATAGCCGTAGCGCGCGACTGGCTTAACGAAGGCGCGCGTACTCTTGCCGACGTAGACGAAAAAATCAAACGTCTAGAACTCTCAAGCGAAGCCTTGAGAATGATATGCAAAGCGGTAGGCAAAAAATCGGAAATAGATATTGAGGACAAAAACGCCTACCTTAAGTGGACTGGAAGTTGGGGTTTTGGGCTTGACGCAATACTTTTTGCGGCAAAATCTCTCAAGAACAAGGGCGGTTTTGCCAAACTCAACAACGTACTTGATGAATTTTATCGCAACAACGCAATGAGCGCAAAAGAAATGGAAACCTACCTTGCTAATAAGCAAGCGACTTACCAACTCGCCTACGACGTCAACAAAACTCTTGGCGTATACTATGAAAACGTTGAGTATATCGTAGAAAAATATATCTCAGGCTGGTTGCAAAAAGGCTTTGACAAAAACGCAATTTTGCTCGTAGCCGAATACTGCTTCAACAAATCCATACGCTCCTTAGAGGGTATGAATAAGTGTATAGCCAAGTTCTACAGTCAAGGTTGCGTAAGCGTAGACGCTATCAACGAGCATTTGGCAAGCATGATGCAACGCGATATGCAAATCAAGAAGATTATCGAACTAACCGGCTTCTCCCGCAACGTCAATAACAACGACAGAGATATGTACAAAGTCTGGAGCGAGCAATGGAATTTTGACGATACCATGATAGAATACGGCGCAAGCGTATGCCAAGGCAAACAACTCTTTGCGCTCAACAACTTGCTAGCAAAGTGGAAAAACTCCAATATATACACTATCGACGAGGCTAAGCATTGCGCATATAATTCCACTACTAATACCGCTCAACCTGCGCCAACGTATAGCAAAGAACAACTATCGGAATTCTTCTACTCACTCGACGACCTCAACGATATAGAATAAGTATGATAAATTATTTTAATCAACAACTACAAAGCATTTACGCGTCGAAAAAAGCCTTGGCAAAAGATATTGCTCAAAGAGAAAACAAGGCTTTACTTGCTTTGCACCCAAAATTCGAGGAGTTGCTAAAAACTAAAAAACAAATTGAACTAAATATAGTCAAGACAAAATCAAAGGGGCTGGATACGGCAGATTTACAAAACTCGCTTGATAGTATAAACGATGCAATCAAGGAGTACGCAACGCAAAATAATCTGCGTTTTACTCCCCCATATCTGTGTCCGCATTGCAAAGATGCGGGATATATAGACGGCAAGCCGTGCGAATGTCTAAATCGCGAGTATTTGGAATTGATAAAAGGAAATTCGTCGCTCACCGCTCTGCCGAAGTTTAGCTTCAACGATAATACGTTGTCAAGTATGGAAATACCGCAAGCCAAAGGTATGAGCAAACTTTACTCTATTATGCAAAGCAAAGTTTGCCAAGATTTCGAGGGGTGCAAGTGGAACAATTTCATGCTATCTGGCGCAAGCGGAGTGGGTAAAACCTGCCTTGCTTTGGCGACGGCAAACGCATTGCTTGAATTGGGCGTAAGCGTGTTCTACCTATCGGCGTTTGAATTCGTCAATATCTTTCTTGACAAGCATACTCATAAGCAAACGGCTTTAGCAAAAAAAGCCGACTATATAAGCGAGTGCGAAATGCTGATAATCGACAACTTCGGCGAAGAGCCTATCTATAAAAACGTCACACTGGAATATCTATTCTCCACTCTCGACAAACGCATGGCAAACAATAAAAAGACCTTTATATGCACCCAGCTCGGCGCAGGCGCTTTAATAAGTCGCTACGGCGAAGCGTTCTTGTCCAAACTCACAGACAAAAAATACTCCTTAAGCGTAGGATATATCACGGGAGAGAATTTGAGAAAATAAAGACAGAGCAAGTGAAAGTTATATAAAAAGCGAAGATATTTATTGTATCTTCGCTTTTTAGTTATTGATTTATTAAACTTAATTTCACTGAAGAACAGTTCGGCAAAAAGGGAGATAGACAGAAAATAAAATAGCGAATTTTACATGTCATTTCGACTGAAGCGTAGCGGAATGGAGAAATCTCCCCCCCCCCAAAAAAAACACCTCACACCCAATGGGCGTGAGGTGAATAATTTAACAGTTGAGATTTCTCGACTTCGCTCGAAATGACATTTTAATATAACTGTCCACTAACGAACAATAAGACTTTTACCCGTCATTTCTTTAGGTTGCTCTATACCCATAATATCAAGCATGGTTGGCGCGATATCGCAGAGTTTACCGCCGTCCTTGAGGGCTTTTACGCCGTCGGCGCCGATAACTACAAAAGGTACGGGATTGGTGGTGTGCGCCGTAAACGGCGCCTTAGTATCCAAATCGAACATATAGTCGCAATTTCCATGGTCTGCCGTAAGCAACGCTTGACCGCCGACTTCTTTGATAGCGTCAAGCACCTTTTTGACGCATTCGTCAGTGACTTTGACTGCTTTCTTTGCCGCTTCCATTACGCCGGTATGTCCAACCATATCGCAGTTGGCAAAATTGAGAATCATTACGTCGTACTTACCGCTCTTGATAACCTCGCAAGCCTTGTCGCAAACTTCGTATGCGCTCATTTCCGGCTTCATGTCAAAGGTGGCAATCTTTGGAGAGTCTATGAGTATTCTGTCCTCGTTAGGATTGGGAGCTTCCACACCGCCGTTGAAGAAGAAAGTAACGTGAGCGTACTTTTGCGTTTCGGCAATTCTAAATTGTTTAATACCCTTTTTGGAGAGATACTCGCCGAGAGTATTTGCGTAACGCTCTTTCTTGAAAGCAACTTCGAGTTTTCCCTCAAAGGTCGCGTCATACGTCGTGAAAGATACGAATTTGGGAGCTAAAAAGCCTTTTGCTCTCTCAAAGCCGTTGAAGTCCTCAAAGATAAAACTCCTTGTGATTTGTCTAGCTCTATCGGGGCGGTAGTTGAAGAAAATAACGCTGTCGCCCTTGTTGACGGTAGCCGTCGGCTTGCCATTCTCAGTAATGACGGTAGGCAACATAAATTCGTCGGTAACGCCCTTGTCGTAACTATTCTGCATAGCCTCGACAGGATTGCTCTCCATTACGCCTTCGCCGTCTACGAGCGCGGAATACGCCTTTGCAACTCTGTCCCAGATATTATCTCTGTCCATTGCGTAAAATCTTCCGCTTATGGTGGCAATCTTGCCGTAACCTATATTGGCAAGATAACCGCATAGGTCTTGAATAAAACCTTTACCGCTGACTGGAGATACGTCTCTGCCGTCCATAAAGCAGTGAATATAGGTATTCTTGACGCCCATTTCTTTCGCCATCTTTATCGTAGCAAAGAGATGCTCCAAGTGAGAGTGAACTCCGCCGTCGGATACAAGTCCCATTACGTGAAGGCTCTTGCCCTCTTTCTTAGCGTTGTTCATAGCGTCTACCAAAGCTGAGTTGGTAAAGAAATCGCCATCGTCAATAGCCTTGCTAATCTTTGGCAAGTCTTGGAAAATAACTCTGCCTGCGCCGATATTGAGGTGACCTACTTCGCTGTTGCCCATCTGACCTTCAGGAAGTCCGACTGCAAGTCCGCTTGCTGAAAGTTGAGTGGACGGATTTTGCTCTATTATTTTCAATACTTCAGGAGAAGTTACGGGCGATATGGCGTTGTTTTCGCCAAACTCATTGATACCGTAACCGTCCATTATTATAAGTCCAGTAAATTTCATATTACCCCGTTTAGTACTTAACTACTTGTGAGAAGTCTACGGCTTTCAAAGAAGCTCCGCCGATAAGACCGCCGTCGATTTGTGGCATAGCCATAAGTTCGCTTGCGTTCTTCGGATTCATGCTTCCGCCGTATTGTATTCTTACCTTTTCTTCTGCGCACTTCTCGCAGTAAAGTTTTGCCATGGTATTGCGGATAATAGCTATAGTGTCGTTGGCGTCTTGAGCGGTAGCCGTCTTGCCTGTGCCGATTGCCCATACAGGCTCGTAAGCAATGACGATATTCTCAAGTTCTTTCTTGTCAATATCCTTGAAAGCCTCGGTAGTCTGTCTTACCAAAACTTCCTCAACAAGTCCGCCTTCTCTCTCTTCCAAGGTTTCGCCTACGCAAATAATAGGCTTCAAGCCCTTTGCCAAAGCCGTCTTAACTCTTGCGTTGACGGTTTGGTCGGTTTCGCCAAAGTACTGTCTACGCTCGCTGTGTCCGATGATTACGTATTCTACGCCGAGTTCTACAAGCATATCTGCGCTGATTTCACCGGTGAAAGCGCCTTTCTCTGCCCAGTGTACGTTCTCTGCGCCAAGTTTGATATTGGTGCCTTTGATAAGTTCGCCTGCCGTAGCAATGTTGGTGTAAGGTACGCATACCACTACTTCTGCCTTAGCGTCTGCAACGAGCGGAATAAGGTCTGTCAAAAGAGCCTTTGTGCCCGCGATTGTATTGTTCATTTTCCAGTTTCCTGCAATTATAGGTTGTCTCATATATATACCTCGTAAAAATTATTCAATTTGATTTTTATTTAATTTAGTTTTTTGACTTAGTTACGCTTGGCTCAGAATAACGCGATAAAGCATACTTCTATTATCTACGGTATTCTAAGCGTAGCAAGGTCTTATTTCTCGTTCAAGCAAGCGATACCCGGGAGAACTTTGCCCTCAAAGAGTTCCAAAGAAGCTCCGCCACCTGTGGAGATATGCGACATCTTGTCTGCAAAGCCGAGTTGAGCTACTGCCGCCGCGCTGTCGCCACCGCCGATGATAGTAGTCGCGCCCTTAGCCTCTGCCATTGCTTTAGCCACGGCTACCGTTCCGTTTGCCAAAGTCGGATTCTCGAATACGCCCATAGGTCCGTTCCAAATTACCGTCTTAGCATTCTTAACTTCATTGGCAAACAACTCTCTTGACTTGCTACCGATGTCCAAGCCCATTTTATCTGCCGGTATTGAGCGAATATCGCACTCGCTTACTTCAATAGGAGCGTCGATAGGATTTGGGAAAGAACTAGCGATTACCGCGTCTACCGGCAACAAAATCTTCTTGCCGAGCGTCTTTGCTTTCTCAAGCATTTGCTTACAGTAATCGAGCTTCTCGTCGTCTACCAAAGACGTGCCGACCTCGCTACCTTGCGCCTTAGCGAAAGTATAAGACATACC